>JAUWQU010000006.1 GCA_030610965.1 Phycisphaerae bacterium | reverse complement strand
GAAGAGGCGGTCGGTCTCCCTGGCCGAGAGGCTGCTGGTGGGCTCGTCGAAGGCGATCACCTTGGCGTCCCGCGCCAGGGCCTTGGCGATCTCGACCATCTGCCTCTGCCCGATCGGCAGCGAGCCGACCTTCGCCCGCGGGTCGATCCGCTCGCCGAGGTTTTCGAGTTGCGCGGCCGCGGCGCTGACGAGCCGCTTCCGGTCGACCCACCCCATGCGATGGGGCAGGTGGCCGAGGTAGATGTTCTCCGCCACGGAGAGTTCCGGTACGAGCTGGAGTTCCTGGTAGATGACGGCGACGCCGGCGCGAATGGCGGCGGAGGTCGTGCGGAAATGCTGCTCGCGGCCGCCCAGGATAAGCCGGCCGGCATCGGGCCTGTAGAGCCCCGAAAGGGCCTTCAGCAGCGTGCTCTTGCCCGCGCCGTTTTCGCCTATCAGCGCATGTACGGACCCCTCGCCTACCGAGAAGCTCACTTGGTCCAGGGCCCGGACGCCAGGGAAGCTCTTGCTGACCGAGTCGAACTGAAGATACGGCGATCCCATCAGGTCAGTCCAGCCCCTGTTCCTTCATTACCTGCTTGTAGGTATCGCGCGTGATGAGCACCCCGTCGGTGAATGTCGTCTTTGGGGGCTCGGTCCCGTCCTTGATCCACTTGTACATGTACTCAGCCGTCTCGTACCCGTGCCTCTTGGGGCTGATCAACACCGCGGCGAAGAAGCCCGTGGGCTTGGTTTTCTCCCAGTCAACCTTGCCGGTGGACCCGCCGATGCCCACGCCGATGGTGCGGTCGGCGCCGATGCCCCGGCCCTCCAGCGCTCGGATGCCGCCGAGGACCGACTCGTCATTCACCCCGAAGACCAGCCAGTTCTTCACGTCGGCGTGCTGGGTCAGCAGGATGTTGGCCGCGTCAATGGCAGTCGAGACCTCCGCCAGGCCGCGGATCGGCCCGATGAAGATCCGGCCCTTCGGGAACCCAGCCGCCACGAGCGAATCCGTCGCGCCTTCCAGGCGCTCGCGAGAGGTGTCCAGCTCCAACACCCCGATCCCCATTGCCGCCGTTTCCTCGGGCTTCCAGTCACGCTTGGCCAACTCGTCGGCGAGAGCCTTGCCGACCATGTTGCCGATCTTCCTGGCGGAGATGCCCATGTGGTGGACGTCCATGAACTTCCCGTCGCTGACTTCGAACTGGTCGTCCACGCTGAAGAGCTTCAACTCGTTGGCCTTGGCCCGGGCGACGATCGCCGGGCCAAGCTTGCCGTCCGGCGTGCAGATGATGAATCCCTGCGCGCCCTGCGCCGCGAGGTTGTCGATCGCCGTCAGCACCTTCTCGCCGTCGGGCGCCGCGATCTTTATCACCTCGAAGCCGTAATCGTCGGCCGCCTGGTCGGCGAACTTCCACTCGTTCTGGAACCACGGCTCCTCCGCCTGCTTGACGATGAACCCGATCTTGATCTTGTCCGGGCCGTCGGATTGTTTCTTCTGGCAGCCGCCGAGGAGCCAGCCTATCGAAACGATGGACACCAGCGTCAAGGTGAATCGCAACATGATATTATCCTTTCGCAGCAGTGGCCTGGCCCTCCCGATGTGCATCGGGGCACATCGGGATCGCGGCAGGCCGACTGCCGATTGTATCTTACGCCGACGGTTCCACAAGCTTTTTGGCCTGTCCAATAGCTTTGCGGTATACTGGAAATTGGTTGACGATGTATCGAATTCAGGACTTGCGTAGATGGAAAGCGGACTTGTCCTCAACATACAGCGGTACTCGATTCACGATGGCCCGGGCATCCGGACCACGGTGTTTCTAAAGGGTTGCCCACTGACGTGCTGGTGGTGCCCCAACCCCGAAAGCCAGTGCGCCGGCCGGGAGGTCATCGTCGTCGAGACCCGCTGCGTGCGTTGCGGGCGGTGTCGCGAGGTGTGCCCGGTCGAGCAGTTGCCGGCCCCCGGCGGCGACGGCGTGCGTGCGGCCCCGGCGGCCTGCACGCTCTGCGGGGCGTGCGTCGAGGCGTGCCCGACCGGAGCCGCCCAGATGGCGGGTACGGCGATGACGGCCGCTGAGGTGATCGCCGAGGTCCGCAGGGATCGGATCTTCTACGACGAATCCGGCGGGGGAGTGACGATCTCCGGCGGCGAGCCGCTGATGCAGCCGGCATTCGTAAAGGCGCTGCTAAAGGCCTGCCGCGCCGGCGGCATCGCGACGGCCGTGGATACCAGCGGCTACGGCAGTCGCGAACAACTGCTGGAAATTGCGAAACTTACGGACCTGTTCCTCTATGATATCAAGCTCATGGACCCCGCCAGCCACGCCAGTTACACCGGCGCAAGCAACGAGGGGATACTGGATAACCTCCGGGCCTTGGGCCAGGTCCACTCGAACATCTGGGTGCGGATTCCCCTCGTGCCGGGCATCAACGATTCGCCGGCCGAACTCGACGCGGCCGCGGAGCTGATTCGGCAAATAAAAGGGGTTCAACAGGTCAATCTCCTGGCCTATCATGATACTGCGGCACATAAATTCGAGCGGCTTGGCAGGCCGTACCGAGTCAGTGATATTTCTGCGCCTACGCCGTGGCAGATGGACCAGGCGGCCGAGCGAATGCGAAAGTTCGGCCTGAACGTCAAGACAGGTGGATAGCGGTATGACAGAGCGGACAAAACGCCTGCGCCAGGAGAGCCTCGACGCCGCGCCCGTACTTACGGCTGAACGGGCCGTGCTGATGACGGAGTTCTACCAGGCCAACGAGGGCAAGTACTCCGTGCCGGTAATGCGGGCCAGGTCGTTCATGCACCTGTGCCGCAACAAGGCGATCTGGCTGGGCGACGAGGAGCTTATCGTCGGCGAGCGCGGCCCGAGGCCCAAGGTCGTGCCGACCTATCCCGAACTTACCTGCCACAGCAGCGAGGACCTTCGCATCCTCGACACCCGACCCAAGACCAGCTACGGCGTCAGCGACGAGTGCATCAAGGCGTACGAGGAGAAGGTGATCCCGTACTGGCGCGGCCGAAGCATGAGGGACCGGATATTCCCAGCCCTGCCGGCGCAATGGCTGGCCGCCTACGAGGCCGGCCTGTTTACGGAGTTCATGGAGCAGCGAGCCCCCGGTCACACCGTTCTGGACGACAAGATCTACCGCAAGGGCCTGCTGGGCTTCAAGCGCGACATCGCCGAGTCGATGGCCTCGCTGGACTGGCTGAGCGACCACGATGCCCACTCCAAGCGCGAGCAGCTTGCGGCGATGGACATTTCGTGCGACGCCCTTATCCTGTTCGCGCGGAGGCACGCGGAGCTCGCCCTGGACATGGCGGCCGAGGAGAAAGACCCCGCTCGCAAGGCCGAGCTGAAAAGAATCGCCGACGTCTGCAGCCACGTGCCGGCAAACGCGCCGCGCGACTTCCACGAGGCCCTTCAGTATTACTGGTTCTGCCACCTGGCCGTCATCACGGAACTCAACGGATGGGACGCCTTCAGCCCGGGCCATCTCGACCAGCACCTGCTGGGGTTCTATAACAAGGGCATCGCCGACGGGTCGCTGACCCCCGAGGCCGCGCGGGAACTGGTGGAAGCTTTCTTCGTGAAGTTCAACAATCACCCGGCCCCGCCGAAGGTGGGCGTCACCGCGGCCGAGAGCGGCACGTACACGGACTTCGCCAACATCAACATCGGCGGCCTGCTTGCCGACGGGTCTGACGGCTCGAACGAAATCTCGCACATGCTGCTGGACGTCGTCGAGGACATGCACCTCCTCCAGCCGAGCAACAACGTCCAGCTTTCGGCCAAGAGCCCCGACGCCCTGCTGACGGCCGCGCTGAAGGTCATCCGCAAGGGTTACGGCCTGCCGTCGGTCTTCAACGCCGACGCGGTGGTCCAGGAGCAGCTCCGCCAGGGCAAGACTCTCGCCGACGCCCGCGCCGGCGGATGCAGCGGCTGCGTGGAGACCGGGGCGTTCGGCAAGGAGGCGTACATCCTCACCGGCTACTTCAACATGCCCAAGGTGTTGGAGCTGGCGCTGCACGACGGCGTCGATCCGCGAACGGGCAAGCAGCTCGGGCCGCGCACGGGTCCGGCCGGGAGCTTTGCGAGCTTCGACGACCTGTTCGCCGCCTTCCGCAAGCAGATGAGCCACTTCATCGACGTGAAGATGCGGGGCAACCACATAATCGAGCACATGTACGCGACGATGATGCCCGCGCCCTTCCTGTCTGTCATTACCGACGACTGCATCAAGAGCGGCAAGGACTACAACTCCGGCGGCGCGCGGTACAACAACTCGTACATCCAGTTCGTCGGCATCGGCAGCCTGACCGACAGCTTGACCGCTATCAGCAAGGCCGCCTTCGACGACAAGAGCGTCGGCCTGGCCGAACTGGTCGCGGCGCTCGACGCCGACTTCGCGGGCAACGAGCAACTGCGGCAGCGGCTTGTGAATCGCATGCCCAAGTACGGCAACGACGACGACTACGCCGACGCGATAATGGTCCGGGCCTTCGAGATGCTCTTCGACGAAGTCGATGGCAGGCCCAACGGCAAGGGCGGCTGCTACCGAATCGAGATGCTGCCGACGACCGTACACGTGTACTTCGGCTCGGTGACGGGCGCAGCCGCCGACGGCAGAAAGGCGCGGCTTCCGCTGAGCGAGGGCATTTCTCCGGTGCAGGGCGCGGACCGCAAGGGCCCGACGGCCGTCGTACGCTCGGCCGGCAAGATGGACCACCTCAAGACCGGCGGGGCCCTGCTGAACATGAAGTTCACGCCGTCGCTGCTGGCCGACCAGGCGGGGCTTGAGAAGCTTGCCCACCTCGTGCGGGGCTACTTCAAGATGGACGGCCATCACATGCAGTTCAACGTCGTCAAGGCCGAGGCCCTGCGAGAGGCCCAGGCCCACCCGGAAACCCACCGCGACCTCATCGTCCGCGTGGCGGGCTACAGCGATTACTTCTGCGACCTGTCAGTCGAGTTGCAGGAGGAGATCATAACCCGCACCGAGCACGCGGCGTTCTGACGGCGAGGGCGCGAGATCATCGCCGAGGCCGCAGAGAAGGCACTTGGCTTGGGGTTTCAGGTTGCTGATCTTCCCGGTCGGGTGCCATGGGTTGCGACCAACGGGAGCAACCACGCGGAGCGGTGGTATGCTGCGGTGTGGTTGCTACGCCGCGCTTCGCAAGCCACGGCCCAGTGGTGCGCGGTGGAAAGTGATTGTCCTTCGATTGTCTTCCTGTTGCTTTGCGTGGCGCTTTGTCTGACAATGTCAGCCTACAAGAGGGGCTGCTGTGCGGAAGAATGGCACGATAATATCAATCGCGTTGCTGGTTGTAGCTTTCGCCCGTTCCATGGCGTTGGCGGGGGGTGCTCCGATGCCAACATCCTCCCCGGTTCCAGCCACCCAGCCCTCTGGCAAATGGGGATGTTACGTCCTCGCCGACCGGCCTTTGATCCGGGCTGCCAGCAAAGGCGTGATCTGGTTCGGCCAGGTCGGCCCCATATGGCGCTATGACGTCCAGACGAAGACAGTTCGATCGCTAACTCCGCTGGATGGCATCGACCTTGAAGGCACCTACGGCCTGAGCGTCGACCTGGGGCCAGCGGGACAGGTGGTCCTGCTCGCATACCACTCATACATCTGGACACAGACCACAGGCTGGCGAACTGTTCCAGAGGTGGCAAAAGGGAGGGGGCACCCAAGTAGTTATGATTTTGACCGTGATGGCACACTATGGGGTTTTTCCAATCCCAATGCATATCGTCTGAAGAACGGAACATGGGAGTTGGCCGGGGACTTCAAGCCCGCCGGGCATTTCTCGCCGTGCGTTAGACTGGGCAACGGCTTTTTTATATGGGACGACCATGCCCGCTCGGATGCCCGCTCGGTTGACAGGTACAAGTACGTATCCGGTGACTTCAAGACGCACAAGCCCCTCGGACGCCAGTGGGACGACTGGTTCATCTGGCGGGCCAGTATCCGGACAGTTAACGGCAGACTATACGGCGTGTGCACTCTCAGCAGCAACGGCACGGACGTACGAGCCGTGGTCGAGATAACGCCTGACCGGCTCATAGAACAGATTCGCGGCGACGTGGTCGGAGTCGATATTGCCGGCAAGGGGTTCGTCAAGCTGACGCTCAAGAGCCGGAGCCCTGTCCGTGAGATATGGAAGGTCGAGTTGACCCAGGGCGAGAATCCCCCTGACCTTGAGATGCGCCCGGGACGAAATTGTGACGCCACCACCATGCGCGACACCAACGGCCACGTGTGGGTCAACCAGCATCGCTGGGACGGCAAAGCCTGGGAGGAGGTGATCCCCGACAACGCCTTCACATTTCAGAATCCGGCTTGGGCCCTGTCGCGATCGCTGACTTGTCAGGAAGGACCGGGGCGTCCCTGGGGTTGGCTGGCAGCGGACGCGAAGCTCATGGGTTACGATCCAGTGAAGAGAACAGGCTGGTGGCCGGTGACGGACCAGGGCGCCAAGTGCGCCTGGGAAATGGTGGAGCTCGGCGCCAAGGGCGAGATTCGTAACGTTCAGGATGTCCCGGTTCCCTCGCACTTGGGCAGGCCCGAATTCCAGTGCCCTGCCGGCCAATGGTGGGGCGTCGGGCCCGGAGTGGTCTACCGGCTGGCGGAAGGCAAGCGCCACGAATACTCAGCCGGCAAGCGCGATCGGCGCGATCGGCGGTATTCTGAGGTGGTGCTCAGCCCCAAGGGCAATGTCTGGATGCGGCACCCCGACGGCGCCTGGCGGAAATGGGACAGCAAGACGGATACCTTTGTGCCAGGCGACGTGTATGACGATCACGCCTTCAAGCTTGGCCCGCTCACGATGTCGGTAGTCTTCAGCATGTCCATGGGCAACGATTACGACGTATGCGGACCTGTCTACTTGAAGCGGAATGGCAGATGGGAGCCGTGGAAGGCGCCCTTCAATGACAGGAAATTGTCTACCGGCGGGTTTACTCGCGTTCATCGCGGCATGGTGCGTGGCCAGCGGATACTGGTTCGCACCTACGACGGCGTGATGGAGTACGACGCCGAATTCGACAGGTGGGCCAGACTGCACCATTATCACTGTCTGGTGGGCGGGTTTGACGACGACGGGCGCCGAGTCCTGTTCGGTGAGCGTATATACGGGCTGATCTTCGTCTACGATGGCGACCCGTTCGCAGCCATGACGCTTCCAACCGAGCAGGAGCGGACCCGGTTCGAGAGTCTGCTGGCAAAGCTCGATGACGACAAATGGCGGGTGCGGGACGCGGCAACTTCCGAAATCAGGACCCTCAGCCGAAAATGGCCCGGGTTCTTCACGAGGGCATATGACCGAAACAGCCTGTCGCTGGAGGCTCGGGTCAGGCTGGACCTGTTTCGAGATGAAATCCTGAAAATACAGGCGAAAGTGCCCCCATCGCTCTTCTCCTCGGCTGCGCCGTCATTGCCTCCCATGCCAGTTGGATCAAGCCATCAGACTAAGGCCACTCTCCAAGCGGCACCGTAGGCAATCGCTATTTGCCGCAGCGCAAGCGGGACAAAGGACGCAAACGCGTCAAGCGGGTAGCCGTCGATTCCAGCGGCTTCGGGGTGCAGCAGGCCAGCCATTACTTCGTCCACCGCCGCGCCAAGGGCCGGAAAGACTGGCAAACTACCACGCGCAAGCGGTTCCCGAAACTCGACATTATGGTCGATTGCTCGAACGATCTGGTGCTGGCGGCGACGCCAAGTAAATCGGCCTGGCCGGGCTTGTCGCGGCGTTCTGACGGCGAGGGCGCGAGATCATCGCCGACAGCGCTGACGCCAATTATGGTGGGTGACTGTCCAGGATTTCCCGGATTCCCCGACTTATGTGTATTGCGGACGACCGGGGCAGTGGTAGAATACTTGTGTAGAATGCCTACGAGGAGTCTTGAGCCCTTGGTGAACTTGCAGCGGGTAATCCCGGTAGCGGCAGTTCTGGCAGTCATTGGCGTTGGCATCATCGCCTGGTGGCCTCGCGGCCCGCGTGACACGACCGAGATGTTGAGTTCCGGCAACCCGGGCGAGCGGAGCCGAGCCGTCGCTAACCTACTGGACAACGTAAGGCGCATCAGGGAAGAAAGGAGCAGTCAGCCATGATTAGCCGCGGTCGAAAAGGTTTTACGCTGGTGGAGCTTCTGGTGGTGATAGCCATCCTTGGCCTGCTGGTGGCGATGCTGATGCCTTCATTGTCGAGCGTCTTTACCGTCGTTCGCCAGAGCCTGTGTGCCAACAACCTCCGGAATATCCGCGTGGCGGTCTCCGCTCTTGGGGCCAGGGACAAGATATCCCACACCGGCGCCCTTGCGGTTGAAGCATGGCGGGGCCAGCTCACAACCTACGACGCGAACAGCCTGGATGTCATGATTTGCCCGGAAGGCTACAACCTCGCCGCCAACTGGAAAAAGGACGACGTGCTGGGCAAGTACGCTCTGAAAACCCTAAGCGGCGCCAACTTCCTTTACAACATGCCGATGATTCCCGGCCCGGCCTGCGCCAAGCAGAACGTCACCAACGGCGGGCGCACGTACGACCTGAGTTTCGAGGACCAGCGGACCAGCACCGGGGGCGCCACCGGCGACTTAAGCTACAACAACCCCACCCTGACCATCGAGATTATCGGCTACGACGCGAGGGTCACCGTAAAGGGCGGCGGCGGCGGGTATCACTGGCACCTGGTCGACGCGGACGACAAGGTCTACCTGTATGACATCCTCACGGCCGACGGCGCCCGCGTGGGCGACTCGGTCCTCCTGAAGGGAGCCATCTCGTTGGGCGGCAAGTTCAGCTATGGGCTCAACTCCGTCGTCAACGACATATCCCCGACTCAATCGCGGATACTGGCCCTGGACTACCCCGAGGAAATAGCCCGCATAGCCGGCACGGACGAAATCCACGACAACTGGATGCAATGGGTGGGGCAAGACGGGGTTTATGAGTTCGCAAGGCACAGAGGCCGATGCAACGTCGCTATGGTCGACGGCAGCGTCGTGCCCATGTATCCAAAGGACATAGACCCGAAGGTGCCGGAACTGCTCGATAAGTACTGGAAGCCGTGACGGCGCCAATTCACATCGCAGGGCAATGACGAAACCGGGGAAGCCGGGGATCAGTTCGGAATGGCCATAAGTTAAGGCTCTTCGCTCGGCCTATGCAGCCAGAAGGGCTGTGATAGTACAGCTCAGGGCAACGCTCTGGGCGTGTGTCGCTGAGCTTCGCGGTTACATGCAGGATATCGACGGGACAAGTGAGCAGGACCCGGTCGGCCGGGTCAAAGTGATGGATAACTCTTTCCGGAAAACAGTGGTATGCTGTCAAACACGAAAATGGCCCGATATGTCTTATGTTTGCTTCTCTGCATTCTGTTCACGTTACCTGTGTTCGGCCGGAATGACGAATCAGACAAGCCACGCCAATCGCCAAAGCGCGCCAAGAGCATTCGCGGCATTGTCGTGCTGGTCGACTTCCCCGACAAGCCGGCCACGATCCCCGTCTCGCGGGCCGAGAACCTCATCAACACGCCCGGCTACACGGAGAAGGGCATCGGCATCAACTTCAGGGACTACTGGCTCAGCGTCAGTAGGAATAAGCTGGATTACCAGACGGACGTATTCGGGTACTATCGCGCGCCGCATCCGACAGCCTGGTATAACGAGCGAGGCTGGGAGTCCTCTGTCGAGCTGACGGCCGAGGCGATGAAATGGGTCGTGAAGAACAATCCCAAATACGATTGGGATGCTCTGAGCCTGGACCACGCGGGCACGCTGCTGGCCGTCACGGCGATCTATTCCACCCGAATAGCGGGAGCCGGCGCGACGCATCATTTAGGCAAGCAGTTCGTTGCCCCAAACGGTGTCAGTTCGGGCCAGAGCGTCGGCAGTACGCTGCGCGACTTCAAGGATAAGAACAACAGCCTGTTCACCATTCTCCACGAGCACGGCCACATGGTGTGGGGCTGGCCCGACCTGTACAACGTCAAGGGCGGCCGGGGCACGGGTGACTACGAGGTCATGTCGGGGAACAATTTCAGGTTTGGCCCGCCCAATCCGTCGTTTCTCCTGAAGGAGGGTTGGGTTGAGGCAAGGGACATCGCCAAGGACACGGCCATCACGCTGACCGAGAACGGCAAGGTGGTGGCGAGGTACGTGAATCCGTCGAATCCAAAGGAGTGTTTCCTCATGGAGGCCAAGAACAAGTCGCACGTGACGACGGCCAACCTGACGGCCGAGAGGGGGCTGATGATCTGGCACGTCGATGAGACGGTGAGCGGTAACAGGGGCATCGACGGCAAGAAGATGTCGCCGACGGATCACTACCGCGTGTCGCTGGAACAGGCCGACGGCAAGTTCGACCTCGAGAACGGCAAAAACGGCGGCGACGCGGGCGACCTGTTTTGTCCGGGCAAACGGTTCACCAGCACCACCAAACCCGACTCCCACTGGTGGGACGGCACGGAGTCGGGGCTTGGCATCGACAAGATCGAATTCCTCCCAGGCGGCAAGATACGCTTCAGGGCGAGTGTGAAGGCCAGGTAGCGTATTGCGCAGGGAGAACTAATGGGCTGGTGGCATGGTCCGGCCGTTCGTGGCGCCATGTTTCCGGCGCTGTTTCCGGAAACATGCCTTCGCTATTTCCTCGCCTGGGCAATACGGTCAAGGGCCGGTTGCGGGGACATGCCTCCGCGAAACCGCCATGGCGGACCGGAGGCATGGCACCGCGTGGGCCAGTGCAATGTGAGTGTCGAACAGGATTGATAGTGTCCCCCGATATCCCGATATAGATAGGGTTTTCTACAGAGCATTCCTGACCCCTGCCCCCTCTGCTGTTGAAAAACACCAGCCTGGAAAGCAAAATCGCCCGTCTTTCGACGGGCGATTGAAAGGTCAAAGTCAATCGGGTCATTTACTCAAACGCGGCGGCGACGCAGCAGGGCCAATCCGCCAAGAGCCAGAAGGCTCATCGTGGCGGGTTCGGGTATGCCCACGCCAAAGCCCTGGATCTCACCGGTTCCGGCGGACCTAAAGACGCTGACAAAGCCCCCGCCGTGACTGATGGGTTCCGTGATCTGCGTGGAGAACGAGACGCCGATCGGATCGTCGATAGAAATCTCGTAGGGCAAGTTCTGGCCGGTACTGCTTGCGGTCGAGCCGACGAAGACGAACTGGATGGTCGATGTCAGCGGAATGTACGTGACGACGGCCGTATCCAGCGACAGCGACAGGTATTCCCCGTCGCCCAGGTCCAGGTCCAGGCTCCCGATGGCTGAACTGTTCACCTGGCCGCCGCCCACAGGGATGTTGGCCAAGCCGGGGATCCTGAGGTCCAATGTGACGCCACTGGTATCCTCGCCGACCGGCACACCGTCGACCAGGAACGTGGCGTTTGTCAGCGGATCTGGATCTGCGGTGCCCGCATCGAAGATGGTGTTGCCGGTGTAGCGTAGGCCGACGCCGCCCAGTTGAATCTGAATAAGCGCCGCCGATGAGGCCTGAGTCAGACACAGCAGCAGGATCAGCGACCCGACCAGTAGTATTGAGAACCGTGTCATCGTATTCTTCCTTCTTCTGCAAAACGACCACGCACGCCTGTGATTTACGTCACAGGACGTCCCGGGCCGCCGAACTGTCAGCCGCATTGGGCTGGGTTCTGGCCAGCGCGAAGACGAATAACATGGAAACCAGCCCCGGAATGGGGCCAAGGCAGGAGTGAACGAGTGAGCGAGTTCTCGCCCTGCCCTCACGATAGAACCGGCGGCTCAGCCAGCTTGCCTCTCCGCTGTTTCCCTCGGCGGAGGTTGGAGCATGTATTATTGTATCGCGCATCGGAAGTTTGTCAAGCGAAATGTGCGTCAATTTTGGCCCGCGGGTTCGGCCACTGACGTAAACACCTGCACAGTCGAACTTAATGCGGACCTCCTCACCATATTTCCTGGCCGCTTTCCGGGCTGTAACCGGTCTGCCGGATGGCAACGGGGTCAGGAAACTTCTCCAGGGCTCTTCTCCTCGATCACCACGGCAGCAACCAAGTGGAACACTGCTGGGCGCGGCCTGGTTGCTGCGGTTCGCTTGGCAAGCCACGGCTCCCGGGCATGAGCCGTCGCGGGTGTTTCGATGAGGTCTCGATGAGGTCACGTGCATTTGAACGTGCCTCCGGCGTTTGTAGTGTGCTCGTAAGAGCATATCCGGCGTTTGTAGTGTGCCTCGTAAGAGCATATCCGAAAGCGGGGTTCACGGCGCGCGGCGGCCGTTCGAGCAGCCCAAGTCGTGACGGGCCCCGCGCGCGGGAGCGGCAATCCCATGGCCGACCGTTCCCGGCCGCCGCGAAGCGACCTCGTCTGTCCGACCGAGGCCGGCGACGCATGAAGACTACCGGCGCTGCCGTTTGGGATGATGTCGAATGGATGTTTGGATGTTTGGATATTTGGATGTTTGATATTCGAAAAGCCCGCAAGAGACCGTCTGCTGCCGTCTTGACATGGACTTGCTCATGGATGTCCCTCGATTTGTTCTGCTGGATGGGCTTATTATACCGCGCCCTTCTCAATGATATCCAAGATGCAGTTCGACTCCAGATAGATCCTGTCCTTGGTCAATGGTATCGGTCTCATGTCCTTTCCCACGGGCAAGAACACGAAGCGATATTCCTGCTCCTTCGCATAGAGCTTAAGGTCGTCTTCTCGTGACGTCTGTCGTTTTAGGAGGTAGAACCGTGGGTCAATGACGTGGTGTGACTGGAAGAAGTCGGAGAGAGCGGAGTAGACTACTTCCTTGTCTTCTTGGTACGACACTTCTCCGTGGAAAGCCAAGATCGCTGATCCTGGCGCAACTTGCCGCCTTATCTCGTGAGCCATTGCGTCGCAGAGCAGGCAGGCATTCTTGATGACATACCAGGAGTTGTAGCCAAACAAATCGGCATGTTCTGAGGTCGGCTCATCCAAACGGCTTGTGCAAAACACGTAGGCGTTGGGGACTGGATTTGTGGTCTTGACCGCTCTCCCTGCGAATCGGATTGTTCCTGTTCCGGAAATAGGATGCCCCGTCATCCTTGCGATATCGTTCCCGGTGAACACGGCGGGCGTCGGAGGGTGAAAAGTTCGGCTCATCACGCCCTCGTCCACATCGCGGATAAAACCATTGTCTGTCGACTTGTAGTAGTGCAGAGTGCAAAGCTGAATGCTTGTCTCGGAGACCAATGGATTGTGCAATCTGCTACAAAACTTGACGATCAGCATCTGAGCCCTTCTACGATCATTCTTTGGCATACCAGTTGATTGAACGAAAGTCCGTTGAGGAAGTGGCGTTCACTTGTCGCTTGAATGCTCTTGTCGGGCTTTCTCCTTAGATGCCGCCACCCTAGGTGACTTCTTCGACTTCCGGAATGTCAGTGGCGGCCTACCCAAGAGAGAACGGGCCATGTTGATTTCCTCCACGAGATCCGGTCGCTCTCTCCAATACCGCAGCACATCCCCGCCGCCAACTGCGCCGTCGGTAGCCTTATCGAGTCGTTCGGTCAGATTGTCAATTGAATCCGCCGAGGAGTAGAGCTCCATAACAAAGTCTTTATCAAGACCCACTAACTCGAATAACTCTCGGACGATTCCGATCTTGAAGAAGTCCCGAAGACGCATCTCCGACGCCAGTCTCTCCTGTTCTGATTGGATGAATGTCTCCGCGTCTCCTTCGGATGTCGATACTCGTGATATGATTGCCTCGAGATACCTTTTGAGTGAACTATTCAGAGAGGAGAGTTCTGCAACACGATCTGAAAGGGACACCAATTGCTTCTGCTCGCTTCGCCGAGTCAGGAACTCTTGAAACAATCCAGCCCACTGTTCACGCAACCACTCTTCAATCTCAGAGTTGCGCTCAAACTGGTGCGCGGCATTGTTGCGGGTGCGTCCAAGTATCTCTTCAAGCAAATGGAACACATTAACAGATTCAACATGAGCATATTCGATGTCCGTTCTATTGCGGTTCTTCTTGAACGTGTCAAATTCCGTCATCACAGATGTGTCCACTAGGATATATGTCGGTATGTCCCCAGCCGCAGCAGCTTCGTATTCCTTCTTGGTTATGCTCTCGTATCGTTCATAGAAGGCTGGGGAAGGGTCGATATTGTCCTCGCTTGCCGGTGAGCCATACCGACCACCGATGATGAGTACGAACAAATCGGCGCGAGACGCCTCTCGGTAGCACGACTCATCCAAGGGCAAGTCGGGGTCGTACGCAATCCTGCCCTTTTCCGAAACAATGGCTTCATAGCCTAGTCGCCCTACGAAGCTCTCGAGCGATGTCCGAATGTGTCGGAGGTCATAATACGTAGAGCTGATAAAGACGCGTGGTCTTGCCATTGCTTACTCCCGTGTCATGGTGGATATCTGTGGACACCATACTGGTTTGCGACTGGCCCGGCATACCCGACCGGCCGGGCGGCGTTGGAACCGAGGAGCCCCATTGGCGCAGGGTTCGATTGGCGGGTTTACGAGCCGCTTCGATATTGTCGTTTGCCCAGCCGGTGTCATGTTCATGCTGGAGGCCCCTGCGGGGGCCGGAAGGTCCCCTTGTTGACGGGTCCCACTTCCGTCCTTGTCGTAATGGTATCACGGTGTGCAGCAGGCGACAAGGGAAAAGTGATCGCTCGTGGAGCTGGCGTTTGTAGTGTGCTCGTAAGAGCATATCCGAAAGCGGCGTTCACGGCGCGCAGGGGGAAGTGCGAACGGGTCGGGGATAACGCCTTACGGCGTCACTACGAACGGGTCGGGGATAACGCCTCACGGCGTCACTACGAACGCGTCGGGGATAACGCCTGACGGCGTCACTACGAACGGGTTGGGGATAACGCCTTACGGCGTCACTACGAACGGGTTGGGGCCCCATCTCGCTTTTTTCTTCTTCTCCGCGCGGTCTTCGATGAAAATGTTCGTTCTTTGCTGGGCAACGCTCGGTTAAGAGTACGGATGGAGAAGGTTGGGACAGCTATGGAAGGAACGGTTCAATGCGAATGGGCTGGATTGCGAGGATGGCGATCATGACGGCGATGCTTTCGGGGCCGGCTGGGGCGGCGACGCTTACGGTTTCAAACGAGTTTGTCACGGCGGCCTATGACACCGCGTCGAGGAAGTTGACGCTGACGGCGGCAGGGGCGGGGAGGGGGTTCGTTACGGATGTTTCGCTCAGCCAGGCCGGCGGCAAGGCGCGGGTGGTGGATGTTGCGGACAAGACGTTCGGGGCGTGCAAGGGCATTGAGGTATCCCACGCCGACGGCGGGCGCGACCTGGTGCTGGCGCCGGCTGGCTTGCCATTTGCGCTGTTCCGTTCGACGGTGCATAACGGCGCCAAGGAGGCGACGGTCACCAACCACGTCCGCCCGGCTGCGCTTACGCTGGGCCTGGGCGTGGCGGCGGCGGAGCTGAAGGTGTTCGGCACGGGCGGGCTTGCGGCCGCGGCCAGAAAGCAGGGCAGCTACATGTGGATGGCGGTGGCCGAGCCTAAGAGCCGGCGCGGCGTGGTGGCGGGGTGGATAACCAGCGATCGCGGCAGCGGCGTGCTTTTCGCCGACCGGGCCGATGCCGCCGGCGATGCCGTGCGCATCACCGGGCAGATCGACTACGGGCGGCTGCGGATCGCGCCCGGGGCCGACGAGACGCTCGAGACGCTGGCGGTCGGCTTTTTCGATGATGCCCGGCTGGGCCTGGAGGCCTGGGCCGACGCGGTGGTGAAGGTCTACGACATCAAGCTGCCGCCGCTTCCGGTGGGCTATTGCACGTGGTACCACGCGGGGGCGTCCAACGAAAAATCGCTTGCGGGGCAGACCGCATTCGCGGCCGAGCATCTCAGGAAGTTCGGCCTGGACTTCCTGCAGATCGACGACGGCTGGCAGGAAGGCAAGAGCCGCAACGGGCCGCGGAAGAACTTCACCGCTTACCGCGAGAATGGCCCGTACCCGTCGGGCATGAAGGCCACGGCAGACAACATCCGCGCCAAGGGCTTCGTGCCCGGCCTGTGGTTCATGCCCTTCGCCGGCACGCACGACGATCCGTGGTTCGCCGACAAGCAGGAGATCTTCGTCAAGACCGCCGAGGGCAAGCCGTACGAGGTGAAGTGGGGCGGCACGTGCATCGACATGACCAGCCCTGCCGGGCGGAAGTACACGGCCGACATCGTGCGTCGCATCAGCCGCGACTGGGGCTACAAGTACTTCAAGATGGACGGCATGTGGACGGGCACGGCCACGCAGTTGACATACGTTAACAGCGCCTACAAGGATGACAAGATCGGCGACGCCGTGCTGCACGATGCGAACGTAACGAACATCGAGGCTTACCGCAGCGGGCTCGCGCTGATTCGCGCCACGGCCGGGGCGGACGTGTTCATCCTCGGCTGCTGCGCGCCGCAGAACATGCGGAGCTACGGCGGGGCGTTCGGCATGGTGGATGCGATGCGTATCGGCCCGGACAACGGCCCGCGGTGGGGCTCGCTGAAGAGGGGCCCGACTTGGGGCACGTGGAATTATCACCTCAACGGGCGGATATGGTACAACGACCCGGACCCGGTTTATGTGCGCGGCTCGATGGGGACGGCGGAGGCCAGGCTCATATGTTCGTGGGTGACCATTACCGGGATGCTGAGCGTATCGAGCGACGCCTTCGGAATGCTGTCGCCGGAGCGCCTGGACATCCTCAAACGCACCATGCCTAGCCATAGCCTCCAGGCTCGCCCGGTCGATTTGTTCGATGAGAAGTTGCCGCGAATCTGGCTGGTCAGCGACGAGAGCCGCACGCCGCGGCTGGACGTTGTCGGCCTGTTCAACTGGGATGACGGCGACTACGCCTTCGACATTCCCGCAACGCGCCTGGGCCTGTCGCCCGAGAAGCTCTACGCGGGGTTCGACTTCTGGGCGGGCGAGATGGTCGGGCCCTTCAAGGGCAAGCTCGCGAGCAAGCTGCCCAAGCACACCTGCCGGATGCTGGCGATCCGCGAGGTGACGGACAGGCCGCTGGTGCTGAGCACGTCGAGGCACATCATGCAGGGCGTCGTGGACATCTCGGCCGAGACGTGGGATGCCAAGTCCCGCGCGCTCGGGGCGACGAGCAAGGTGGTCGCCGGCGACCCGTACGAAGTCCGAGTTCTGACGCGCTCGACGGCGGGCGCGTGGAAGGCGGCGAGCGTGGAAGTATCCGAAGCCGACCGCGCGGCGGGCGTGACGGCGACGATGAAGGCCGACGGCGAGTTGGTCCGCGTAACGATCGACTCGAAGACCAGTCGGGAAGTTGGCTGGAAGTTGGTTTTCGAGGGTCCGTAAGAGCGCGCGGAGGGGTTTTTGGACATCTTAGATGGATGACGGACGCATCCCCCCGGACGCCGCCGGGGGGCTTTCTTGTGATCGGATCCTCACGGTGGTCTGATGATTGGCGCGATCAATCCTCTTGCTCGGTAGTTCGGTGAACGCCTTCGCGGAAGGTCCATACCCACGCGCCCGCTCTTTCGTGCGCACGGATGTACTCGAAGACGTTCAACTGGTGCCGACGGTCCTGTATGGGGCGAACGCCCGTGCCGCGCTGCCATACTTTGGGCATTCCCCAACGCCGATGGAGTACGAAATGGGCATGCTTCTTGGCTCGGCCGACCCATTGACGCACCTTCGTGTCGGGTGGCCGCAGGAGCACGTGCAAGTGGATCCCATCCACGGACATGACTATGGGCTCCGTCCCCAATTCCAGCAGACGCTGGACTATGGCCTCACCGGCGGCGCGACGCTGGGGCGGGGTCAAACGCACGGGAGGATCCTTGAGGTTGCCGCGGCAGTATTCGAGAAGTCCCGGGTCCGCCCCGGCCGGCGGCGGGTTCCTGTAGTCACCGTCGACATGCTTCTTATGGCCTTTGGAGCGCCACCCTCGCGGATCGCCGGGCAACCAAGTTCCGTACGTGCTGCTCGTGACGTGATACCACCCGTTCCATGCGCCCATGCGCGGGATTCTACGAAAACCACGCCGCCGAACACAACCGATTCCTCATTGAATACGTTCTCTGTTGCGCAACCCCTCCCGCACGGTTGCCCCAGACAAGAAACGCCCCCCGGCGGCGTCCGGGGGGATGTCTTGGGACACCAGGCGGATACCAAAGGGCGCTCAAATGGACCCATTGAAGCGCCTGTTCCGGGGAGTTCCGGGGGTGTCCAGGGGGTGTTTTGGGGCGACAGAGGGCATGGCAAGAGCCATTGAAGCGCCTTTCCCGCGCTGGCCGGGGGTGTTTTGGGTTGGTTTTGGGGCTCCGGTCGTGTAAAAAAGGATGATGCGGAGATGGGTACTGAGCATATGGGGGTGCGGCAGGGCTGCTACGGTGGGTGCTAATAGGCGGGGCGGCGGCGTTGGCGGCGGGGGGGGGCGGGCTGGTGCATAGTTCCCTC
>JAUWQU010000415.1 GCA_030610965.1 Phycisphaerae bacterium | reverse complement strand
TGCTTCCCCGCTTCGACATCCGCGACGTGCGGGCCGCCGGCAATCTGCCGGAGCCGCGGCGCATGAAGGTAGGCCCCGACACGCTGCTGACATTCCGCCTGGCCTGAAAACTGAGGGCGGGCCGGCGCCACCCATCCGGGGCCCGCGCTGACCAGCCCGACTGTAATAGTTCCGAGAATCGCCAGTTGCGTCAGGGCCGCAGTTCGCGGTAGCTTTCCTCCGCTCGAACACTGGTGACCATTTCCTCAGCCCGGCCAGGCGATCCGCCATCCCACGTACACTGGAATTTGACCATTGCTTCGTTGGGGCTGCCTGCCTCTATGACCATCTCGGCAGCGCCCGATTTGCCCGGTGTTCGATATCGAATCCTGTAGGTCATCCACTGCCTCCTGATCCGCCCCATATCGAAGGCAAGCTACGATTCGACCTCGAACGCCGGCAAACGGAGAGCAGAAAAATGCTCGGCAGCGCATTTGGGGATCGGAATCCCGGGGTCTCTTGAGGTGTGGGCAGCCCCGCCCCCGTCGCGAACCGCGACGTGCTTAGGCTCTTATCGCAGGGCGTCGTAGATGCCCAGGGCTACCGCGCGGGCCACGGTGCGCTGGTAGGCGGCGGTGCCGAGCCGAGCGGCCTCGGCGCGATTGGACAGGAATCCGAGCTCGACGAGCACCGCGGGCGTCCGGGAGCATACCAGCACGCGAAAGTTGGCGTTCTTGACGCCGCGATTGGGTGGCGAGCAGTTCTCGGACATCCGCCGCAGGATCGCGTTGGCGAGCGCGAGGGATTCCCGGCTGGGACTGCGCTGCACATACATCGTGAACCCTCTGGCCGAACGGTTCTTCGCCGCGTCGGCGTGGATGCTCACGAACAGGTCCGCCCCCGTGCGGGCCGCGACGGCCGGGCGATCCTCAAGCTCGATGAACCGGTCGTCAGTGCGGGTCATGATGACCTCGACGCCCCGGGCCGTCAGTTCGGCCGCCACCATCTTGGCCACGCCGAGCACCAGGTCTTTCTCGTAATAGCCCAGCCTGCTGGTGGCGCCGGGGTCCTTGCCGCCGTGGCCGGGGTCGAGAACGACCCTGCCGATTCGCCCGAGCGGCTTGGGCGTTACCGGCTGGCGCGGCTTGACGGTTTCCGTCCCGCTCGGCGCGGCCGCGCCGGGGGCGGACTTCAAGGCCGCGCGGATCCGCCGAATGAGCGGCTCGGGCACCATCAGCGTGCCGTCGCCGACCTGGATGCCGCCGCTGTCGGGCATGGACCTCCCGTTGACGTACACCTCCCCGGCCGGGTCAGAGTACATCATGACGCTGTCGTAGCCGCCTCGCAGCGTGGCGCTGGTCCGACTGGTATGCATCACGGTCAGGCCAAGCTGTGCGGCGGCTGCCCTGGTGTTGAGCTTTGGGGCTCGCGGGGCGAAGATATTCCCGCCGGTGATGCCCGGCTCGGTGCAGCCGGCGAGCAGCGCCGCGATGGCCAAGGCCCCAAGCGGCCCAAAGCGGTACTTGCTTGTCATTGCGGTCATCCGGCGGCTCCTAGTCCTTCAGTTCGAAGGCCTTGTAATTGCCGAAGGCCTTCTCGAAATCATACGCGTCCCGGAAGTCGTCGAGACGATCCCCCTCCGCCTTCCGCATGTAGTCGTTCTCTATCAGCAAGTAGACCATGTTACCAAAATCCAAGGTCACCCGGATGTTCCACTTGTTAAGCACGGCCTTGGCCATCATGCCCCACCGCTCGATGGCCAGTTCACGCAGCGAATGGCAAAGCTGCTGGCCGGAAACGTGATGCTGTCCCTCGCCGCCGGCCTGGTCGGTGTAGACCTCCTGCACCGCCCGGCTGAGTCCGTCGTGCAGAAACGCGAAGGCCTCGGGCGAGTAGCGCCCGTCCTCGGCAATCACTTGCTGCATTGGTCTATTCGGCTCTTGTTCCATCAGAGCATCAGGGCTTTCTTGGAAACAGGCCCGAGGCCTTGTTGGTCTGCGTGCCTGCCGTCAGGACGCCCCACCGCCCCACCGCGACCAGATCCGTCGCCTCGGGCCCAAGGCCAAGCTGGGCCAGCCCCGCGATGGCGCTGGCAGGCATTATCGGAGCGAGATAGGCCAAGATCAGCCTCACCGCCTCGGCGCAGGCGTAGAGTATGCCGCCCAGCCGGTCGCGCTGGGATGCGTCCTTGGCGAGCCTGAACGGCTCGGTAACGTCGATGAATCGGTTGGTAGCGTCCACCAGCCCCTGTAACGAGTCGAGGTACTTGTGGAACTGGCAGGCCGCCATCGCCGGCCCGGCCGAATCGATAAGGGCCCCGGCCGCATCCATCACGCCCTGGGCCTCGGGCGCGATCGCGTCCGGAGCGGGCGCCGGGATCGCGCCGTCGAAGTACTTGTCGATCATGTTGACCGTTCGGCTGAGCAGATTGCCGACGCCGTTGGCCAGGTCGGAATTGTAGCGAACCCGCAGCGCGTCGCGCGAGAAGTCGCCGTCGGAGCCGAACATCACCGCCCGCAGCAGGAAGTACCGGTAGACGTCCACCGAGTACTCGGCGCATATCTCCGCGATGGCCTCACGCGAGACGAAGTTGCCCAGCGTCTTGGACATCTTCTTGCCATCGCTGGTCCACCAGCCGTGGGCGAACACGCACTTGGGCAGCGGCAGGCCCAGCGACATCAGCATGCACGGCCAGTACACCGCGTGGAACCAGAGAATGTCCTTGCCGATCAGGTGTACGTCGCAAGGCCAATAGCTCTCTGCCGCGGCGTCGAACTCGTCGCCCACGGCGGGCAGGCCAAGGGCGGTGTAGTAGTTGCTCAGGGCGTCTATCCAGACGTACACCGAATGCGACGGGTCGTTGGGCATCGGCACGCCCCAGCCGCCGAGCTTCTCCTGCTGGCGGGAAATGCTCAGGTCCTCCACACCCATCCGAAGCTTGCTGAGCACCTCGTTGCGCCGCGCGTCGGGCTGGACGAAGTGCTCGTTGGCCTCGATGTGCTCGATGAGCTTGGGCACCCACTTGCTCAGGCGGAAGAAGTAGCTCGGCTCGCCGTAGCGAGTCAGAGGCCGACCGTTGATGGGGCTCTTGTATTCGTTGTCGCGGGCCGTCGACTCGGTGACGAACTCCTCCTGGCCCTCGTCGTACCAGCCCTCGTACTTGCCCAGGTATATCTCGTCCCGCTTGACCATCTCGCTGACCAGCGCCTGCACGCGCTTTTCGTGACGCGGGCTGCTCGTGCGGATGAAGTCGTCGTTGGTGATTTCCAGGTCCTTCCAAAGCTGCTGGAAGTGAACCACCACGCTATCGGCAAGCTGTTGAGGCGTGAGCCCCCTGTCCGTGGCAGCCTTGACGATCTTTATGCCGTGCTCGTCCGTGCCGGTAAGAAAATGCACGTCCCGCCCGGCCGCGCGGTAATATCGCGATAACGCGTCGGCCGCGATTGTCGTGTACGAGTGCCCGATGTGCGGGGCGTCGTTGACGTAGTAAATCGGCGTCGTTACGTAATATGTATTGCTCATGGTCGCCCTAGCATCCGGGGCGGGCAGCGGAAAATCAACACCCTTCTTGCGTTCAGGGCTTGGCGGTTGCGGAACCCTCCTGCTCCTGGCGGCGCCCGTCGCTGCCGTCGCACTTGACTGCCAGCAGTTGGGTGAGCGACGTCACGTAGAACGTGCCGTTGGCGACGACCGGGCTGGTATACACGGCCCGTCGAGCTTGCAATAAAGTCGCGGTGCGCTCGACCATCCAGATAGGCGGGCATGGCGCCCCGGCCCAAACGAGGTGCAGAAAAACGAGACTGGCCGCCAGCGGGCGGTTACACTATCCTTGCGGAACCATACGCCCCGGTTGGGCGCGCAATTGGCTGCCACAGCCGCCGCCAAGAGGCTCGGCTGCTCTAGAACGGGAGACAAACGATGTCCGAAGACCAATTCAATCAGGGCCGTCCAGACCAGACCCCCACGCTCCAGCCGACGCCCCCGCTGAACGCCCCTCCCGCCGGCGCGGGCTGGGGCCCGCCGCCAGGCTGGCCGAACCAGCAGGCACAGACCGGCTACCAACAGGCACAGCCAGGCTATCAGCAGGCACAGCCCGCTTACCCGCAGCGGCCGGTCAGGCGGTCAAGCGGATGGAGGACCGTGTTCTGGATATTCCTCGTGATGATCCTGGGTGGCTCGGTACTGATGAACCTGGTGCTTCTGGCGGCCGTGGGAACGCAGTTCGGCAACCTCGAGGCCGCCGGGATGACCACCTATGAGATGCGCAGCGGAACCGGCAGTCAAACCGTCGCGGTCTACAATGTTTCGGGAGTCATCGACGGCGCGGCCGTGGGGCGGTTCCGGCAGTTCTACAATTCCGTGGTGGATGATGACAAAGTCAAGGCCGTCGTTCTGCGGGTGGACAGCCCCGGCGGCGGCGTGACTGCATCGGACCAGATATGCAACATGGTCAGGGAGCTCAACAAGTCGTTCGGCAAGACGGTGGTCGTGTCCATGGGCTCTCTTGCGGCCAGTGGCGGCTATTATATTTCCGCCCCGGCCGACGAGATCTTCGCCGAGGAAACGACCATCACCGGCAGCATCGGCGTTATCGCCGGGTGGGTCGTGCTCAAGGGCACGCTGGACAAGATCGGCGCCGAGCCGATCACCGTCAAGTCCAGCCACGCCCAGACGTGGAAGGACGAAATGAGCATCACCTCCCCCCCGCAGGACTATCAACTGGAGCACATCCAGGGCGTCTGGACCAG
>JAUWQU010000251.1 GCA_030610965.1 Phycisphaerae bacterium | reverse complement strand
CCAGGAGGGCCGAGACGAACTCCGCGGTAAGGTGGCCGGGCGACCCGCCGGGCCCGCCCGGCGCGACCTTCGGCGGCAGGGGCGGACGGGCGAGGTCGGGCAGTTTCTTCTCGTCACCCCTGTACTTGGTTCCCCACATCGCGCCGCGCTGGCCCCGCACGCGGCCTGCCTCGCCGCCGGGTTCGTGGCTGTCCCAACTCACCACCATCCGGGCCATCCCGCCTTCGCTGGTCCGCAGCAACGCGACTTCCGTGCCGAACGGGTTTTTGTACCGGTTATTCTCCGGCTGCAGCTGCTTGATGACGCTGGGTATTCCCATGCACGCGACCTCGGTAAAGCTGCCGCCGGTCACGCAAACGTAGTAAGCGTTCGAGTGCGTGGGATACCATTGCGGAGGAAGCCCGACCCGCCAATCGCGAAACGAGGCGATAGGCTGCCGGCAATGGTGAAAGTACTCGCCCTCGGCATATATGAGCTTGCCGAACCCGCCTGCCCGATGGATCTGCCGCATTGCGCAGCAGGGCTGGTGGAAGGCGGACGTCTCGAACATCATGTACTTGCGACCGCTGGACTTGACCGCCGCCGACAGCTTGTCGGCATCATCGAGCGAGCCGAAGACGGCCGGGACCGCGCAGGCAACGTGCTTGCCGTGCTTAAGGACGTCGATGCAGTGCTTGGCGTGGTTCGGCGCGTCGGTCGCCACGAAAACCGCCTCCCGGCTGTCGTCCTTGACGAGTTCTTCCAGCGAAGGGTACGTCTTTTCGCACCGGCAGGCCTTCGCGAGGTTCGCGCACCTCTCCGGGATCAGGGCGCTCACGGCCGCGACCGTGACGTTGGGATGGTCCTGGAAGCCGAACGCCGCCCCGAACCGGCACACGCCGTAGCCCACGATCCCCACGCGGATCTTTCGATCGGAGATGGGTGTCCAGACTCCCTTCGGGCGAGACGAAGTCTTTACGCCGGAAGCCCCGAGAATTTTTTTACCGGGCCCCTCGGCCTCGGCAGCACGCAGAACTCCGCCCGCGGCAAGCGCGCCGAGCGAGCCAAGGCCGACATTCCGGAAAAATGAGCGCCGTGAAGTAGGCTTATTCATGGTGCGTTCCTTTCAGGGCGGCCTTGAAGTGTGCGGCAACTTCCGCGGGAGACAGTGATCGGGCGTAGATCGCTACCTCGTCCACCTTGCCTTCAAAGTTGGCAAAGCTGTCGCAGCGTCCTGCGATGAATATGGACTCTTCGCCTGCATTGGCTGCGGGATCGTATTCGCCGGTGATGTCGGCCTTGCCGTCGAGGAAGACCGTCACCTTCCGCCGGTCGCGCACGAATGCGACATGGTGCCACTGCCGCAGCGCCAGGGACGTGCGGCCGGCCAGCACGTCGTTTCGTTTGTTGCCGTTGGCGACGAATAGCCGGCCGGTCAGGTCGCGGTTCTCTGTTCCGCCGATGCCGAGGTGCGAACCCGCGGCCGCCTTGTCGCCGTCGGTCCCGCGTGAGAAAACGTAGCCGGTGACGGCCCTGGCGTCGTGCGGCAGGCCGTTCCAGAGCCAGAGTTCCACACTGTATGCCTCGCCTGGCAGGGGCAGCTTGGCTCGCAGGCGGCCGCCGGCAAAGTGTGCCGCGCGGTTGATCTGCGAACCGGAGAAGCTAGAAGGCGTGAGTTGGGGGTTCGGCAGCCTGCCCGTGCCGCTGCCGACGCCAGGCAGGTACAGCGCCACCCCGTTTTCGTAGGTCGCGTCCCGGCCCGAGCCGGTGGCGTCGCGAGCGATGGGGCTCACCATATCGTCCAGCCGCCAGTACGCCAGCGGCTTGGCCGCGAGCACCGCTTTCGCATACGGCCCGTGCTCGTCGCGGAGCGCAAGGCGGGGCCGGCCCGCGACCTCTTCCAACAGGGACAGCACGGCCTCGACGATCCGCGGCTCGGCCTGCACCTCGAGCCCGGCGCTGCGCGCGGGCCAGGTGGTGTACCCCCCCAGCGAGTGCTGTTCCGGCGGCGGGATGTACCCTTCGGCCCCGTTGGCCAACTCGATATTGAAGGTCGGCTGGAGCGGGCTCTGACGCTTGAGCTTGAGCCCGGTAATGGCGAATGTCTCACTCGGAAAGGCGGCGATGCCCAGATCTCCGATCCGGATCGCCTGGAGCTTCAGTTGGGCCTCCGGCTGCTCGTGAAGGTAGACCGCCTCCCACGCGAAGATCTCCGGCAAGGCGCGTGGTAGCCGGCCCGCCAGCGACCCCGTCACCTGCCGCGCCCACGCCAGGCGCTTCTCGTCAGGGACGCGGCGGGTGAGCGTCAGCTTCCGCTCGGCCATGCGCAGCGGCGCCCAGTCGTGCCACTCGATCCGCCGGTACGCCTCCATCGCCCGCCCGGCGACCTCGCTTGCATACTTGTCGTAGTCCATCTTGCGGGGAGGCGAGCCGTAGTCCATCCACATGAGGTCGCCGCTGGTGCCCTGGGACATGATGCCTACGAACGGCGGCGAGGAGCCATTCGCATCAAGCAGTCTGGCCATGTGTTGGGCGAACCGGCCGCAGTAGTCCGACGACAACAGTGGCGAACCGAAGTAGTGCTGGGAGTAGTTGGCCATCAGCGCTATCGCACGACCGTCCGGCGATTGAACGGCGAGCAGGGACAGCCCAGGGTCCACCGGCCCCGATGGCCCGATGGCATCCGGGTTCCGGTACCCAGGATGCATGTGCGCGCGGACGCTGCGCTGGCCGAACGGGTCCGCGAGCATCTTGTCCGGCCGGCGGATCCAGCGGCGGTTGAACGTGTGCTCCCAGTCATCCACGACTGCCCAGCCGACCCGCGCCGGCGCCAGGTTCTTTGCCGCGCCGGCGATGGCTTCGGCGATCCTGCCCGGCAGCCACTCGACGTAGCGAGCGTCCGCCCGGCTGCCCAGGGCCCCCACCGCCGACGGCGCCGAGTGCGTGTGCGTGGCAGAGACGAGCATGCGTTCGGTGGGAATTCCGGTGGCCTTGGCGGCCAGCTCTTTCGCCCGGTCGATCAGTTTGCGGTCCATCGCGGTCGTGTCTACCACGCACAAAACCGCGCGCGTCCGGCCGTCGTCCAGCACGATCGCCTTGGCGAAGAGACGGTCCACGACCCGATTCGCCGAACGCTCGGTGAACATGGCATTGACGATGACGGGGAACTTCTCCGGTGAGATGTCCACCGAGTGAGCCCCCGCGCGGAAGACCTTCTGCGAAAGGGCTGGCCAGGTCGGCAAGAGCAAGCAAGCCAGGACCAACGCAACTGTCGCCGTCGGCGTTCTCATGTTTGTCTCCTGTCGAGGATGTGTCCTGCGCGGGAAGAACCTGCCGGCCCTACAGCTTCCATGGCTCTCGCATGGGCCTGGTCAACATGGCGTTGGCGTCGTCGGCGCCGACGAAGAGTTCCTTCTTCGGGTCCCACCTCAGCTTCCGCCCCAGGCGGGCCGCAATGTCCGCCACCATGCCGAAGTAGGAAGCCCTGTGCCCGGAATCGACATCCGAGACCGGATCCTTGCGGTTCCGTATGCTCTTGAGGAAATCATCCCCGTGGTTATCCGACTTGTGCAGATGAGTCTCCTGCGGCTTGATCTTGACCTTGAGGAGCGACTCCGGCTGAGCCCAGATTCCCGAGCGGTCGACGTGAACCCAGCCCTTGTCTCCGATGAACCGGCAGCCGGTCTTCTGTTTTTGGCTGTCCGTAAAGACCATCTTCAGCCCGCCGGGGCAGGTGAACGTCGAGTTCCACGACTCGACGTTGTCGGTGAATCCCTTCTTGCGGTAGACGGCCTGGCAGTTAACCTCGAACGGCTCGCCGGCCAGCTCGGGGCATCCCCACAGGGCGATGTCGAGGTGATGGACGCCCCAGTTGACGATGAAGCCCGCGCAGTAGTCCCAGATCAGGTACCAGTCCGGCCAGGCGACCCGCCCGGGGTTGTAGGGCTGCCGCGGCGCCGGACCCAGCCAGGTATCCCAGTCGAAGCCTTTGGGCACGAGCTGGGGATCCAACGGCCCATTGTATTTTGGGTGGTAGTTTGGGCCCGGGGTTGCGACCTGCACGGTGTGGCCCTTCCCCACATAGCCGTTGCGCGCCAGCTCGCAGGCAAAGCGGAACTTGCTGTCCGACCGCTGCTGCGTGCCGGTCTGGAAAACGCGGCGATGCTTGCGGACAGCCTCGCGGATGGCCTGGGATTCCTGGACGGACGCCCCCAGGGGCTTCTCGCAGTAAATATCCTTGCCCGCCTGGGCCGCCGCCGTGGCGATCAGGGCGTGCCAGTGGTCCTGCGCAGCGATCACCACGGCATCAATGTCCTTGCGGGCCAGCACCTCGCGGTAGTCCAGGTATGCGGTACAGCCCTTATCGCCATACTGAGCATCCGCGCGCTGCTTGGCCTTTAGCCGGCGGTCCTCGTAGGCATCGCACACAGCCAACACCCGCACATCTTTGAAGAAAAGGAAGTTCTTCAGCAAGCCCCCGCCCTGGCCGCCAACGCCGATGCAGCCGAGGGTGATCCTGTCGCTCGGCGGCACCGCGGCGTCTTTTCCCAGGGCGGACGAGGGGATTATCTCCGGCAATACGACGGCCCCGGAGGCCGCCGCCATCTGTTTGAGAAACCGTCTCCGGCCAAGACCATCGGGGGCCTTGGGCTGGTGTTTGGGAAGAGCCCACGGATTCCGATTTCCCCTCTTGGCGTTCTGCGAGTCCATAGTGAACCTTTCGATATGAGGTCGGCGGTTCGGACAGCCTTCGATGCAGCCAAACTGCGCCGCGGTCGCTCTCGTGCAGACGTGTTCCGAGCGTATCGTACCACTGCTCGCGTATGGTAAGCAACTGCTCCTCCCACTCGGGGCTGACGCTTCCGAAGCATTCGGCGCGGGCCTTCTCGCCTGTTGCGCAGCCGTTACAGACGGGCCGGGCCCTCGAGCGTCATAATGTCAGCGGCTCCGAACGTCCGGGGCCATTTAGACGCTTTCAATTGTGGAAAGGACTGAACATGTGCAAGCGAATGACAACTATGGCGGCGAAGGTGGCGATTGTCGCGGCACTGGTGCTGGGCTGCACTTGGCAGGCGGCGCAGGGGATTCAGCCGGCCCCAAAGAAGGATGACAACCCGCACCTGTGGAAGCCTAAGGTGACCAGCGTGACTGTTTTCAAGAACGGGCTTGGCTTCTTCGTGCGAGAGGGCAAAGTCTCGCTGCGCGAGGGATGGTGCATGGCAAGGGACATCCCGCCGGCGACCTTCGGCACGCTGGCCATCGCGGCCATCGATGACGACAACCTGGTGGACGTGGTCGGCTCGGGGCCGGGAGAGATCGTGGAGTTTGACGGCGTGGACGCGCCGGACACCCTTGCAGAGCGGCTAAAGCGTCTCCAGGCCCTGCGCGAGCTGAAGGTTCAGTTGACCTGCAAGCATGAGGGCAGCGACCGTTCGTCGGCCGGCACGGTCAAGGCCGTCAGCGACGAGTACGTCGTGCTCCAGGCCGACAGCCAGACCTACGCCGTTCCGACCGGCGCCATCAGCAAACTCCAGGTGCTGGAACTGCCCATACGCGTCCACGTGACGACCGAGCAGAAGAAGCCCCCCGCCGAGGCGCGCCTGGCGATGGCTTATCTGCGTAAGGGCATCACGTGGGTTCCGGAGTACACGCTGAAGGTGATCGACGACAAGACGGCTGAGCTTGTCCTGCGAGGCACACTGGTCAACGAGGCCGAGGACCTTGTGCATTGCGACGTCAACCTGGTGGTAGGCGTGCCCCACTTCGCCCACACCAACTACATGGCCCCGATCGCGGTCGGGCAGATCATGCGTACGATCGCCTCGGCCAGGACCTCCCAGGTGCCGTCACAGGTGATGACGCAGATCGCCAATCGGTCGGCCCTGTACAGCAACGCCGAGGTCCAGCGGCACCTGGCCAGAGCAAGCGTGGTGGATCGCCCCGCGGGAGACGCAGGCGGCAATCTCAAGGCGGCCATGGGCAACCTGCCCCAGCTCGGCGGCGCCGCGGCCACGGACTTCACGGTCTACGGCGTGAAGGACCTCACGTTGCGCCGGGGCGAGAAGGCCGTGGTCACGCTCTTCCGAAAGAAGATCACCTACGGGCACGTCTACCGCTGGAACACCAGCGCCGCGTTGGAGCATTACCTGGTGCTGCACAACAACACCAGTTCCGCCTGGACCACCGGCCCATGCCTTGCCCTGAGCGACGCCG
>JAUWQU010000156.1 GCA_030610965.1 Phycisphaerae bacterium | reverse complement strand
CTTCGACGGTCGGAGTTGGAGCGTATACGAATCCACCAAGGCCCTGGTCGAGGCCCGATACGAGTGGCTCAAGGAGAACATGGACAATCGCGGCATGACCTGGCGGAGGTGGGTGTTCCTGGGGCTCGACGGAGCCGGGCTGGTGTGGGTATCCGTCGGATCGAAAAGGGGCTTCAGCGGAGCCTATAACGGGCGCAGGTGGCAGGACATCCCCGGGCCATTCGAGTTCAACGCCACCGGCGACAGGTGCCTGTCCAAGGGATTCCTGTGGGACACGTCTACCTGGCCGGCGAAGGAACTGGTCTCCACGCGGTCCCACAATTACTCCGCCCTGCCATACTCCCTGCGAGCAGACGGACAAGGAACTCTCGTCCCGGCGGATCGCTTCGGCGTGGCGTCGTACGACCCCGGCGAGCCGTCAGGCAGGCCGTCCCACGGCAGCGCCGCCAAGGGCCGTGGCCCTGCCAGCCGACCCGCCGCCACGCCTGTCGGTGAAGTCCGTTGGCTATCCAAATGGACTTCCGGCAACCCGGGCGCCTTTCACATTACGGCTGTCTTTCCTGACGGCAGCCGCTCCCGCCCCTACCGTCACCCGTGGGTGGTGAATCCTCAGGTTGTGCATCAGGACGCCAATGTGTACTGGACGGCCGCGGGAGACGGGTTGCTTCGCCTGCAGCTTCAAGGCCATGGCGATAAGGCTCGCGTCGTGCTGGACAAGCTCTATCCGAGGATCATCCCTCCGGGCAGAGTCAGGTGGATGGCCATCGGGGCAGACGGCGCGCTGTGGGTGGCGACGCAATTCGGCAAGTCCGGCCTGTATCGCATAGAGATTCCACCCGTTACGGAGGGCAAATGATGGCTTCCATCAGAAACGCGACTATAGCCATGGTCCTGGCGGGCGTCTGCACCGCCGCGCTGTGCGATGAGACCGCACCGCAGAGCCGCCCCGCCGACGGCATCATCAAGGTTGGCGTGGCCACGCGATACCACTTTGGCTGGTGGGGTGTGGGGAGCTTTGCCGACGATGCCCGCCAGTACAAGTGGTTCCCCTGGGCGGTCGGGTTCCAGTTCTCCGACCAGAAGCGTCCCGACCGACTTCAACTGGATGACCTGATGGCAGGCAAGTACGACCTGGCCGTGGTGACCCTGCCGCTTGACACCGGCCAGGAACCAAAGGCAACCATCAAGTCTTTGCGGGACCGCGGCTGCCGCGTGGCTGTGGTAGCCTGGCGCGTGTTGGGGGTTGCGGTGCATCCAAGTTGCGCCCTGGAGGCGATGGACCAGGCCAAGCTGCGGGACCTTATCACCGGCCGGATCAAGAACTGGCACCCTCTGACGGGGCGGGACGCGGTGCTGAAGGCCGTCGCGGACGACCGCGTCTATCAAACGTTGCGAGGGATCAGCGGCACTGTCTCACCCAAGTCCGAGCTGGCGCCCAGGATCAGCGGGGTCCTGGCCAAGCTTGCCGAGGACCCGCAAAGCGTTGGCTTGATGGCTATCGACGAGCGGTTGACATGTAGCGGCCTGAAGATCCTGCCGATTCGGACCGCTGGCGGAAAGCAGCCGATCGAGCCGTCGGCCAGGAATGTAGCCGATGGCACGTATCCGTTCTACACGTGCCTGGCAGTGGTCACGCGCCCGGGCGCACCGATTGCCGCCAAGGCCTTCGCCAAGCTGCTGGAAGGCGAACGGTTCGCCGATAAGCTGGACACCTGGGGAAGCTGGGTGACCCGGCTGGACTACGCGCTGCCGGGCCAGGAAAAGCCAGCCGCGACCGAGTCGCGTCGCCAGGCAGCTCCGCCCAAGCTCACCTGCGCCGTGGCCGTGCTGCCGGTCGAGAACCACAGCCCGCATTTTCTGATGGCTCGCCAGGAGCATCTGGCCGCCTGGGAGCAGGCGATAACGGAGGGCATTGGCGCCGATAAGCGCATGGCCATGGTCGATCGCACCGAACTGACGCGGGTTCTCGACGAACTCAAACGGGCCTTGGCAACCGGCAAGAGCCCGCCCGGGCCGATGCTGTCAGCTGACGTACTGGTGGCATCGAGCATGGTTACCCGCAGCGCCCGCGCCTGGCTGGTGATCCAGGCGATGCACGCCCCTACCGGCAGTTGCCTCGGGGAAATTCGCCTGCCCGTGGACCCGGCCAGGCCAGGCGAGTTTGAACCTGCGCTGGCCGGGCAAGTCAGACAATGGTGGCCCGGAGTGCTGGCGAATCTCGTCGCCACCAGGACGTGTCCCATTTGGGCCGTAGCGCCCGCTGCTTCCGCGACGACCACGACCCAGCCCGCCGGCCCGGGCCTCGATGCGACGCGCGCGGAAATCGAGGCGATGCTGGAGGCCGATGCCAGGGTCTTTCTTGCCCAGTACAGGATGGTCTCCCAGGCCCAGCGCGAGAAGATTATGCTGCTTATGGGCCTAGCCCGGACGGGCGGCGGCAGCGCCACGCCCGCTGCGGATTTCCTGGTCGATCTGTCTGAGTCCAATTCGAGGATCATGGTCAGAATCCTCGCTGGCCGGGGGCTCAAGACGCTTGTGCAGTCCGAACTGCCTGCCGACCGGGCAGTGAATTGGCTTCGACGAAATCTACCGCTGCACCACAAGCCCGGTCTCGCCGCCCCGACGGCATCCCGCGCGGCCGAGGACACTGCCGCAGTCGCACAGGCCAAGATGGAACTCCGCCGCGGCCTGGAGTTGCAGGCCAAGCATGATAAGCTCCAGGGCGAAGCCTTTGACCGCTACCGTGCCAAAGGCCTTTCGGACTACTCCGACGAGGACAGCAAACAGTTGGACGAACTCCAGGCCGCGGCGAGCCGCTGTTTCGAGCGGGCCGCTCAACTGGACCCCGCCAGTGAAAAGGCCAGCAGGCAGTTGGTGGACGCGGCCTGGCGGAAGATGGGCGGGAAGCATGACGCAATGGTGCTCGCCCTTCATCGGTGCCGCCAGTACGTCGAGAGCTTTCCTGGTTCCCCTGTGCTGCGCGATATGCTGGAACGCGTCATAGGTCTGGAGGCGAACCTGGCCAGATACCTGGAGCAGACGGGCGTGCGTGATTCCAAGGTGGCGGCCGTCCCCCGCAATCTCCCCGGCGACAAGTTGATGAAAGATTATCGTCGCTCCGCGCTGGGGCACATGGCCCAGTACATGCGGCTGTACATAGCGGCGCACCCGAGATGCGGCGGGAACAGTTCGCAGTCGTTCGGCGTAATGACGGACCTGTACTACAACATCCTTGACCAGTATATGGTGTCGGGCGTTTCGCGGCAGGAGATGGAGGAAGTCGTCACTGAATACGGCCAGGCTGTCGATTCCTATCCGCAGGAGATGAAGCCAAGCGACTTTGTGAGGCTGCAATACCACGCGATCACGAAGGACAGGCAGGCATACATGGACACTCTGGCGATCATGCAGAAGCGCTGGCCGGATCCGAAGGGGCCACACTGGAATCTCGGCAAGGACAGAGCCCTGGAGGATCTGTGCGAGTTACTTCAGACGGACCGTCGTGCGACCGGCTTCTACCAATGGCTCAGGGGCAAATCAGGCCCCGGTGAACTGCCATAAAGTTCTGTTGGCCGGACCCGGAAAATAGTCCGCGTCGGCAGCGTATATTCAGTAGATTGGCCAGAGCACAAATCCGGCGGCAAGGGCCATTGGGTGAGGAAACGAAATGGACAACAGCTCGGCAAGTCTTCTCCTGGACAAGGCTGCAAGAAAAACGCGGGCATCCACCAAGAGTGCCTCGGCAACCCAGCCATCGCCTTCCGCAACCGTGCCCGGAGAATGACATGAACAAGCAGACGCGACACCTTTTTGGCCTGCTGGCCGTCGTTGCCGTTCTGGCGGCCGGGACGGCCTGGTGTTCCGCCCAGCAGACGCAGCCCGCCGCCGGAGAGCCCGTGACGACGTTGCGGACATGGGCGGTCTTGGCGTCGGATGAGTTGCGCAAGTCCGGGCTGGACGACCTGATCATGGCCGGCCTGGGGACCGACAGGACCATCACGCTGGTCGACCGTGAGCACTTGGCCCTGGTGGCAAAGGAACTGGCCCTGAGCAGTCTTCTAGAAACGAGTGGCGCCAGTTCTCGCCGCAAAGCCGGCGCGGCCATCCGGGCCGACGCCCTGGCGATCCTCAATCTGGAATCCGCCGGCGGGGAGAGTTTCGTCCGCTTGGTGATCTGCGAAACACGGGCCGGGGCTCGCCTGCTGGTGGAATGCGTCGCCTATAAGGCGGACAAGCCCGACCTGGCGGCCAAGGCCATCCTGGCCGCGATCGATGGGACCCGCCGCCGCTTTCCCGAAGGTGTGCGGCGGGTGTATGCGGTTGCCCCCTTCGTGTCGCGGAATCTCGGCCATGAGTACGACTATCTTCAGCGCGGAATTGCGAGCTTGCTTGCCAATGCCCTGAGCTGCCAGGACGGCATGGCGGTGATTGAGATTGACGAGGCCCGGCGAATTGCCCGCGAAATAGCCGTGACCGACGGCAAGGACATTCACCGCATTGTGCCGCTGTTCATCGAGGGCGAGTACGAGGTGACCATCGCCGGGCCGGACAAGGAGCCCGCCGTCCGCTTCGGCGTCAAAGTCGCGGGCAATGGATCTCCGGTCAATGTGCCGGCTCGCGAGGTGAAGCTCTCTGAAATGGCTGGGTACCTGTCCAGCGCTCTGCCTGCGGTCATCCTTGGCAGCTCCGTCGAGAAAGATAAGCCGCTGACCGCGGATCAGCAGGTCTCGGCCTTGGTCGCCCGAGCGGATGTATTCGCGCGGCTGGGCTCCTGGGAGCACTCGGCCGCCCTGCGTGAGGCGGCGCTGCTGCTGAAGGATTCCCCGCCGCAGAGGAAGTTGCTGGTTGATGAATACCGCAAGATGGTGACTGCGTCTCTCCCGTGGGGCATGAAGATCGGGCAAGGTGAGGGTTATCGGGAATTGTGCAGGCAGCGGTGGGAATCGTGGCGACTGGCCTTGGCACATCTGGAGTATCTCGTCCGCAACAAACAGGTGGATGCTCGCTGGGCTCCAGGGAGGGCCGGTTGGCTTTTCAAGATCGCATATAGGGGGAAGATTCGCCTAGCGCCCAAGGAGGATCTCGCCCGGGCCGAAAGCACTCGCCGGCGATTTCTCCGTGACCTGTACGTCCCCATGTCGCAGTTGACGATCAACGCAAAGCCAGCGATATCCTGGTGGCGGCGTGCATACAGCCAAGTCGCATACCGACGTTTGGATCATCGTCGCTTGAACAAGGAAGACCTGGACTTCTACTACGACATGATGGTGAACGTCTTCTCTCCGAACGATCATTTTCGTCGGCTTTTTCTGTACTATCCGCGCGACTTCTCGGGGGTGTATAGACGTTTTGACTGCGGCGTTGAGGAGTTCCTGGCGTTTCTCGACCGGTTGGAGAAGTCCGATCGCCCTGCCAATCGGATTGTTGCTCGTCTCAGCCGGCTGCACCTGAAATGGACTCAGATGGAACATTCGGACAGTTCGCTTTCCCCCCTGTTTAATGAGACGCTGGCCTTGCACAAGGAACTGAACGACCTGCCCGAGGTGCGAAAGGCGAATCGGGGCATGAACGATTGCCTGGTAGCCCTCCGCCGAAGCATCGAGCAAAGGATTCTTAGCCGATTGGCCGCGACCAGGCCTCGGCCTTCGTTCAGCCATACGCGCACCCCGCCGGATGAGACCGGCCGGCAGGTGACTCTGCATTCACTTGACCTGCAAGTGCGGGATATGTCCGGCAAGCTGTCAGCCCTGAAAGGCAAGCGGTGGAGGATCAACGCCAAACTCAGCGGAGCCGGCTCGATGCGGCTGCTCAACTGCGGGTACTTCGACGTGATCTGGCACGAGGGCGTGGTGCTTCTGCACCGCCAGAAAGGGGTTCTGGATGAGGCCATCGTTGACCCAAATGCCACGTTTGGCGACGTACAATGGGATGGCCGGCAGATCTGGGTCTGCGCCCGTAGCGGAAACATCCGCATCTTGTCGCCCAACGGCAAGGAGATCTGCCGCGTGACGAACAAGCACGGTCTGCCACCTTGCGACCAAGCCCTGAAGTTGCATCCTCTCGGCAGCAACAAGGCCATCGCCATAGGCAGCTTTGGGCCTCATCAACGGCTATGGTGCGGCGTGGTTGACATCAACGGCGACAAGCCGAGGGTCACGGTGTTCCACGAAGCCACGCGAGTCAGGACCGCGGAAGATCCCGAGTATACGGGACCTGACCTTGCCACATCTTTCGCGTGGCTTCATGCGCATCAGTGGGCACAGAACGGCCCCAAGATGCTTCTGGTTGGGCGCCGCTGTGCAGGGGCTCCGCTGGAAATTGATCTGAGCACATTGAACGTCACCCTATCCAAGGCAACGGTGTTCCCCTCCGCCGGATACTGGGGCATGTACAGCCATGACGGCTATATCGTGCAGGTGCGGAACCACTACCCAGTCTTGGTCGCTCCGCCCGGCAAGACATTCTCCGATGACAAGGACTATCGGCATCTGGGCAGGATCTATGGCTCGGCATGGGCCAGTCCGGTCCTGTACTGGCGCGATCGACTTTACGTGCCGGGATACCCCTGGTTTCGTATCAAGCCCGGGACCTGGGATACCGAACGCCTCGACTGCCAAAGCCTGCGGATAAACAGCGTGGTCGCCAAATGGGGAGTGTCCGCCCACTACGGCATCGTCGCGTGGGGCGTGTCGGACAACCCCTGGTATCGCGCGGTCATCGCCGATGTGGACGCGGCTGACTACGATCCCGACAGCGCCGCGGTGAAACATCCCGCGTCGGCGGCGTCTAACAGATAGATTGGCGGGAGCTCAGATCCGGCGGCAAGGGACGTTAGATAGGGACAAAGGAATGGACGACAGCCAGGCAAGTCAGATTGGCCAACACGTGCCGCGGATGTACCGCGTGGCGTATCGCCTGCTGGCCGACGCCGATAAGGCCCACGACGTTGTGCAGGAGGCGTGCGTCAAGGCCTTGGCGGGCATGGGGCGCTTCAACGGCCAGGCGACGCTGGCGACCTGGCTGCACCGCATCACCGTCAACTGCGCCAAGGATGCCGTCCGGTCCCATGACCGGGCCAAGAACGCCCGCGCCGCACTGCAATCGCAAACCATCAATGACGCGACGCCTCCTTCGCCGGCGCTGGCCGCGGAAAACAAGGAACTGGGCGACCTCGCCTGGCGCCTGCTGGAAGAACTGCCCGACGACTGCCGGGCGGCCTTCGCCCTGACACAGCTCGACGGCTACAGCTACGACGACGCGGCCGAGATCCAGGGCCAACCCCGAGGCACGATCGCCTCGCGAGTGTTTCGCGCCAAGAGGATTCTCCTGGAACAGATGAACGCCCACATAGGAGGGCGAAACAATGAACGATGAAAACGACGAAATCCTGATGTCCCAACTTGCCGACGGCGAACTGCCCAGCGACCAGGCCAACGAACTGCTGCTCGGCGTGCTGGACGAGCCGTCCGAGCGGGAGAAGCTCAAGGAGCTTCTGCGCCTTCGCCAGGTGACGGCCGGCTGGCGAACGAGCCAGCCGACCCAGCCGGTGGTGATCGTGGCCGAGCGGCCGCGAACGTTCCGCCGGAGCCGCCTGGCATGGCGCACGGGAGGGTTGGCCGTGGCTGCCTGCGTGGGCGGGCTGCTTGTGCTGAGCGGCATTTGGGCGGCGGGTTGGATGGGCCGGCCTGTTCAGCCAAACCACCAAGTCCCGTCGGTTGTGGC
>JAUWQU010000558.1 GCA_030610965.1 Phycisphaerae bacterium | reverse complement strand
GCGTACGGCGGGGCGGCGCCGGCGACGCCGGCATAGCCGGCAACGAAGGCATACGCCCCCACGCGGGCGCCCTGTGCGACGGCCGCGAAACCGCTCATGCGGACGTAGTCCTCGATGGTGGCCTCGGCGCCGATCTTGGTGCAGTTGTCGAAGATTCCATGGTCGCCCAGGTGGGCTCCGGGTCCGATCTGGCTGGCGATCATGATGAGGTTGTGGTTGCCGATCCGCGTGGGCTGGTTCAGGCCGGCGTAGATCGTCACGTGCTCGCGAACGGCGTTGGCTTCGCCCAGGACGCACTGGCCCTCGGCCTCGCGGGCGCCCTGCGGTGCGGCGCCTATGACGGACATCGGGAACACCTCGGTCCGCTGGCCGAGCGTGGTGCGGCCAAGCAGCGTTACGTTGTTGGCGATGCGGCAGCCCGAGCCGATGCGAACCCGCGGCCCGACGTAGCAGAACGGGCCGATGACAGCGTCTTCGGCAACTTCGGCCGTGGGCTCGACAATCGCGTGCTGGGATATCTCTGCCATGGGTGCGTGTTCTCGGTGGCCTTTGTCAGATGGGCTCGGAATCGACGAGCATGAACTTGATTTCCGCCTCGGCGGCCACGTTGGGCCCGATCAGCGCCCGGCAGCGGCAGTGGCCTGTTCGGCTTCTCACGTGAAGCCTTACGGCCTCGAGGATGAGCTGGTCTCCCGGGCGGACCGGGCGGCGCATCTTGACGCGGTCCATACTGAGCAGGACCGCGACCTTGCCCGTGTGCTCGAGCCTGCGGCTGAGCAGGATGCCCGAGAGCTGCGCCAGGGCCTCGAGGATCATCACGCCGGGCATGATAGGCTGGCCTGGGTAATGGCCCTGGAAGTACGGTTCGTTTATGGAGACGTTCTTGAGCCCGACGGCCTTGCGGTCGCCATCGAGTTCGATGACCCGGTCCACCATCAGGAACGGGTAGCGGTGCGGCAGCAGCCGCATCACCTGCCGGATGTCCATCACCGGCTCGCCGGTGACCGACGCGGCCCGTTGCTTCTCGGAGATGCTCTTGAGCAGCTTGCGGACCAGCGCGTGGTTGCTCTCGTGCCCGGTGCGGTGGGCGACTATCCGCCCCCGCAGCCGCCGGCCCAGCAGGGCCAGGTCGCCGACGAGGTCGCAGATCTTGTGCCTGGCGCACTCGTCGGGGAAGCGGAAGGCGTTGTCGATCGGCCCGTCGGGCCCGACGACCAGCACGTCCTTGGGCGTAAGATGCGCGCCGATGCCGCGGGCCTGCATCTCGGCCGCCTCGGAGGCCAGGCTGAACGTCCGCGCAGGGGCGATCTGTGTGGCGAAGTCGTCGCTGTCCAGCCGAAACGCCACCACCTGCCGACCTATCGAAGGCGTCTGCGAGTAGTCCAGGTCGTAGACGATGTCCAGGCAATCCGTCGGGCCTGGCAGAACCGCCAGCGTCGCGTCGTCCTGAGAGACTGTCATCGGCTCGTCGATTACCAGAACCTGCTGGTCGGCGTCCAGTTCCCTGATTCCGGCCTCCTGGATCGCCTCGGCGAACGGGCCGGCCGAGCCGTCGAAACTGGGCGTCTCGGGCGCCGAGACCTCTATGTCGATGTTGTCGATGCCCATGCCCGCCACGGCTGACAAAACGTGCTCGACGGTCTCGACGAACACCGACCCGTTGAGCAGGCTCGTCCTGCGTGCCCGCTTGCCGACGTGGGACATGTCGGCCGTGATGCGCGCGGGCGATGGCAGGTCGGTCCGGATGAACGTAATGCCGGAATCCGCCTCGGCGGGCAGGAACTTCAGGCGGCACGTCTGTCCGCTGAAGAGCCCCAGCCCGGTCAGCTCGACCGGCTGGTCAATGGTTTTTTGTTTGGCTTGACTCAAGAGCCGCGAGCCTCGATTCAAGTTGCCGCACTTGCCTTAGTAGATCCGGCAGTTTAGCCTCGGAATGCCATATCCGCAGCGTCTCCCGCACCGGCCTTGCTGGAAGGCCCACATATTTCTCGCCGGCGGGGATATCCTGGAGCGCGACCCCGTAGGCCCCGATCTGCGTGCCGTCACCGATGGTGTTGTTGTCCGCCACGCCGGAGTGCCCGCCCAGAACGCAATATTTCCCGAGCGTCACGCTGCCGGCAATGCCGACCAGGCCGGCCAGGATGCTCCCCGGGCCGATCCGGCAGTTGTGGGCTACCTGCACGAGGTTGTCGATCTTCGCGCCCCGGCCGATGCGGGTCGAGCCGAACTTGGCGCGGTCGATGCACGAGCAGGCGTCGATCTCCACGTCGTCTTCGACCACCACGTTGCCGATGTGCGGAACGCGGTTATGAACGCCGTCGACCGTCTGAAAACCGAAGCCGTCGTAGCCTATCACGCTGTTGGGGCCGATTCGCACGCGGTTGCCTATCACGCTTTGGCCGCGAACAACCGCCCCCTCGGCCAGCGTGCAGTCGGTACCGACGACGCACCCGGCCGCGACCACGGCGTTGGCGCAAAGGACTGTGCGGTCGCCGATTTCGGCGCCCGGGCCGACGGCCGCGCCGGGGCCGATGGCTACGTCGGGCCCGAGCTTCGCGTCGGGGGCCACCGAGGCCGTCGCGTGCATGCCGGCTGCGGGCGGGTTCTCGGCCTTGGCCCAGTGGCAGAGCAACTGGTAGACCGCCTGCTGGGCGTCCGCCACGCGGACCGTGGGCCGGCCGGCGAAGTCGACCTCGGCCTCGACCAGCGCCGCGCCGGCCTTGCTGCCGGCCAGGCCGGAGGCGTGCCTGGCGTCGGCGAACGTAAGGTCCGCCGGGCCGGCCTCATCGAGTGGGGCGATCGACGCGACGACGAAGGCGCCATCGCCATCGACGTTGCCGCCGACGATCTCGGCCACTCGCCGCAATGTCAGTTGCTCAATGCTCATGGTTTTGAAACATCCATGATAGCCGAAACCGTTGCCAAACGCCAATTGTGTGCGAGGTCAAATCCTGGCGGCGACGAAGCCCGCCCGGAATGCGGCAGTTCAGCAGGCGATGATGCTTTTTATTGCGGATTGCGGATTGCGGATCGCGGATTCAATCGCGACAAACGTGAATCCGCAATCCACATTCCGCAATCCGCAATATGAACCTGCTTCATCACCATAGTCTAACGTCTCACGCATGCTGCAATTGAGTGCCGCCAGAAACAAATGGCGTCACGGCCCGGCCGGCTTCTTGGCCTTGTAGGCCTGGTTCAGGCTTGTCAGGATCGCGTCGGTGATGTCCAGCCTCTCGTCGAAGTAGAGCACCTTGCGGTTGTAGATCTGCTGGAGCATCACCTTGGTGTCGTCGGTGTTCAACTGGTCCTGCTCCCGCTGCAGGACAACCGAGGCTCCCTGCTGCGTGGCGGCCTTGGCGACGGCGGCGATAATCTCGTTGTACATCTCCTCGGTGAGGCTGCGGTGCTCGCGCAGCGCAAGTTGCTCCTGGAAGCGGAGGTACGCATCGAGTTCGATGGACTGCCGCTGGACCTCGTTGAGCGTCTTCTCGTACTGCCGCGAGCCCTTCTTGTAGTTCTGGAGCTCCATTTTGATTGTGTCGATGGCCTTGGTTCGCTTGTTATTCTCGGCCTCGATGGCCTTGCGGCGCTCGTTGAGTTCGGTGGTCATGTCAATGGCTCGCTGGTAGGTGTTGAACACCAGCACCAGGTCGCAGAAGGCGATTCTGCCGCCAGTCGGGGCCGCCGGCTGGGCTACGGCG
>JAUWQU010000567.1 GCA_030610965.1 Phycisphaerae bacterium | reverse complement strand
CTCGCCGACTTTCGTGACGTCAGGCAGGCAGCCGCCAGCGTCGCAGGCGGCGCAGCCGACGAGTTTCTCCGCGGTTCCCAGCCCGCCGGCAACGGTGGGGGGCTTGCGGGCCAGAAAGTACGTGCCACCCGCAGCCCGGGCGACGCTGGCGGGATAGATGTGCAGCCCCGTGATTTGTAGCAGGTCGTCGATCATTCAATTGCCGCCGATTTGTCAATGCAGCACTGTTACGCCGTGTAGGTGCTGGCGGTGGTGGTCCCGCCGAGGCCGGTCCAGTTGGTGTGGAAGAACTGGCCGCGGTCCTTGTCCACTCGCTCGTATGTGTGGGCGCCGAAGTAGTCTCGCTGGGCCTGGAGCAGGTTGGCCGGCAGGCGCTCGCAGCGGTAGCCGTCGTAGTAGGCCAGGGCGCTGCTGAAGGCGGGCACGGGGATGCCCATCCTGACGGCCTTGATTATCACGCGTCGCCAGGAAGTCTGGCTGCTTCGCACGGCCGACTTGAAGTAGGGCGTAAGCAGCAGGTTGACCAGCTTGGGCTTTGCGTCAAAGGCTTCCTTGATCTTGCCGAGGAACTGGCTGCGGATGATGCACCCTCCTCGCCACATCAAGGCGATGCCGCCGTAGTTGAGCTTCCAGCCATACTCCTTGGCGGCCTCGCGCATGAGCTGGTAGCCCTGGGCGTAGCTGACGATCTTGCTGGCGTACAGGGCCTTGCGAATGTCCTCGATGAAGGCCTCCCGATCGCCGGAGAACTTCGTCCGCGGGCCCTTGAGTTTCTTGGCGGCCGCGACACGCTCTTCCTTGATGGCCGAGAGGCACCGGGCGAAGACCGCCTCGCCAATGAGCGTCAGCGGCTGGCCGAGGTCGCAGGCGGTGATGACCGTCCATTTGCCGGTGCCCTTCTGCCCGGCGGTGTCGAGAATCACGTCCACTATCGGCTTGCCCGTTTCGTCATCGGTCTTGGCGAGGATGTCGCGGGTGATCTCAATCAGGTAGCTGTCCAACTCGCCCTTATTCCACTCGCCTAGTATTTGGCTCATCTCCGCGGGCGTAAGCCCCATGGCCGACAGGAGGGAGTAGGCCTCGCAGATGAGCTGCATGTCGCCGTACTCGATGCCGTTGTGGACCATCTTGACGAAGTGCCCGGCCCCGCCCTGGCCGACCCAGTCGCAGCATGGCTCGTCGCGCCCGGTCTTGGGATCCGTGGCCTTGGCGGCGACGGCCTGGAAGATGGGTTTGACGTGCGGCCAGGCTGCCGGGCTTCCGCCGGGCATGAGGCTCGGCCCGCGACGGGCGCCCTCCTCGCCGCCGGAGACGCCCGTGCCGATGTACAGCAGCCCGGCGTCCTCGACCTTCTTGGTCCGGCGGATGGTATCGTTGAAGTTGCTATTGCCGCCGTCGATGATGATGTCGCCCTGCTCGAGCAGCGGCATTACCGCGTCGATGAACGCGTCGACCGGCGCGCCGGCCTTGACAAGCAGCATCACCCGCCGAGGCCTTTTCAGCGAGGCGACCAGTTCCTCGATGCTGTGGGCGCCGATGATGCTCATCCCGGCCGCCGGGCCCTGGACGAAGGCGTCAACCTTGCTCACCGTGCGATTGAACACCGCCACCGTGAAGCCGTGGTCGGCCATGTTCATCACCAGGTTCTGCCCCATAACCGCCAGGCCGATCAGGCCAATATCCGCCGTGCTTTCAGTCATGATTTAATCCTTCCTTCCGCGGGCCTGGGCCCGTCAATGTATACACGTAACAGTGGCCGGACCTTGGCCCGACCGGCGTGTATCGTATCAATCCGGCCGGGGATTTCAAGGCTGCTTCAGCGATCGCACCCGCCGCAGTGTGATATTCCGCAGGGCACCGGTGGTGGCGTACGTGGTGAAGCCGAATGGGCGGGTGTCTTCCTGTTGCAGCCAGACGTCGAACTTGTGGCTTTCGGTCGCAAGGTCGATGATCTTCTCGCTGTCGATCCAGACGGTGACGTGGCCGTCGGTGACCAGCAAGTCGATGCCGTACCATCGGTTGGATTCGAACTCGATGTTGGCGGTGGTCATGTTCTCCGACGCGGCGTAGCCGTCGATGTTGCTCAGCCCGACGACCTGTCCGCCCCAGCCTCCGCAGATGAATGTGGCGTATCCGCCGGCCACGGGGAACGTCATGCCGCAGAAGAAGTCCCCGCCGTCCAGCCGCATCGCCTCGAGCTGAACCCGGTAGCCGTCCTTCGGCATCTCGCCGGTCCACTGCACGCCCGTCATGTCCTTGCCGGCCGCGAGGATCAATCTGCCCTTGTCGGCCGAAACCTTGCCCGCCGAGTCGAAAAAGCCGTCGTCGAGCACCTGCCAGCCGGTGAGGTCCTTGCCGTTGAACATCGCCCGCGGGGCGTTCGGGCCCGGCGCGGCGGACGGCCCGGCCGACGGCCCGGCAGGCCGCTCACACCCGGCGGCAAGGACAATCAATACGGCCAGGATAGCTCGCCAGGAAACGGCAATCCCGGCGGTTTCGGTTGGGGCATGGTCTTTCATGCCGGTGATTATCCAGCCCCGGCCGGCGGAAGTCCACAGGGCAATCGCGTCCAATGCGTCGTGATCGCGCATCGCGCGATGCCTCGGGTCCGAAGCGCCTATGGCTCAGTCGCCACTGCGGGCCTTCCTGCGGCGACGTTTGGAGCATTGGGCCATTCGTATTTCGGGTTTGTTCAGGATTTCGAGGCTCGTGCTTCGGATTTCGCCACGAAGGGGTCCTTCGGACTGCTCCTGTGCTGGGCTGCTAAAGCCCTTCGCCCTTGGATCAAAGGCTAATCTACGGGCCATTGCCCTATAGCCCCTATAGATCAAAGGGCGAGAGCCGCACAGAACAATCGTCGTGTCGTCGTGAGACGAGGCATCTCTCGGAGCAGGTCTTAGACACGTACGTCCTGTACGGGCATCTCGCCCTTTGTTCTAGTCAGCTATCGCAGGTCCGGCCGGGCTCAGGCTCTCCGGCCCTTCGACGGGGCGCAGGATCTTCGACGGTGCTTCAGCCCCGAAGCGAGTTCGGGATTTCAGCCCCGAAGCTAGTTCGGGATTTCAGCTTCGCCTTCGGCGGCGCTTCAACTTCGGCTTCGCCTGCCCTTCGACTGCGCTCAGGACCTTCGGCGCTTCAACAAAGCAGGGAGGCCTGCGGCCATCATTATTAGGAGCGTGGCGGGCTCGGGGACGGGGTTGGCGTTGGCGGCGTTGGCCGCACCGAATCTTTCCCGCAGAATCTGCAGGTCGTCCCCGTCGACGTCGCCGTCGTCGTTGTAATCGCCCTCGGCCGTCGTCGCGCCGTCGACCCAGCCTATGTGGGTCTTCAGGGCGATGTAGTCGGCCGCATCAACATCCAGCTCGGGTGCCTCTGTAATCGTTACGTTGTCGATTACCACCATCTGACTCGAGTCATCGAGCCGCCCTCCCATGAACAACTCCACGGTGTCCACGGAATCCGCGATGGCGACGGTGACCACGCCGTCAACGTATGTGGCGCCGCCGGCAAGACTATATGTCGGGTCATTGTTATTCGGGCCATCGTCAGTGACGGTCAAAATGTCAATGCCAGTGGCTCCGTCCAAGAACAGCCGAAAGTAAAGCTGATATGGGTCAGATCCACCATTAAGCGCGAGGTCAAAGGACAGTTCTT
>JAUWQU010000133.1 GCA_030610965.1 Phycisphaerae bacterium | reverse complement strand
ATTCCGCCGAATTATTGCAGCCCAACACTAAGCCCCCCTTGTTCCCAACGGGTTAGGAATCGGGGCGAGAGGAGTTGAACCTCCGACATCCTGCTCCCAAAGCCGGCACTCTGCCAAGCTGAGCTACGCCCCGGGTTGTCTGTTCGGGGCGATTATACCAGCTTCCCGGCCGGCCGCAACGTGCGGGGCAGGACCCGGCGGCGGAAAACTTGCCCAACTGCCCTGCTCGCTGAGGCGAGGGGGCCTCGCAGACGCAACCACGGGTTCCCGGTTCCGCTTTACCGGCTCGTGGATTCCGTCTACTATTACCTACTATCTATTACCTACTACCTTCTCTTCGAGACAGGAGATTGCGGCATGAAGGCTAAGCGAAAGGTTATCTCGGGGCAGGCGTCGCGGGTCATGGCCAACGGGCAGGTCGAGCTGGCTGTCACGGAGCTTGGCGGGCAGATGGCGCCGGTGACGTTCTATCGTGACTCGGCCTCGCCGGTCCAGCCATACTTTATCTCGCCGTGGCAGGGCGAGAAGGTCAGGCTCGACGAGCCGGTTCTCCGGGCGCTGCGGGGCGACTTCTTCTGCATGCCTTTTGGCGCGCCGGGGGTCTGTCGCGGCGTGCGGCACGTTTGTCATGGCGAGCCTGCTACCGGTAAGTGGCGGTTCGTCGGCGTCGATGTCGAGGGCCCCGCCGTCCGGCTGACGATGACGATGCGGACAAAGGCGCTGCCCGGCAAGGTCACCAAGCGGCTAGGCCTGATCGACGGGCATAACGTGGTTTACTGCCAGCACGTGCTGGAGGGGTTTTCGACGAGGGCCCCGCTGGGCCATCACTCAATGCTGGCCGTGCCGGACAAGCCCGGCTCGCTGGCCGTGGCGACCAGCCCGTTCAAGCTGGGCATGACCAACCCCACGGACTTCGACGACCCGGAGATCGGACATTACCAGTCGCTGGCGGTCAGCGCCAAGTTCACCAGCCTGGCCAAGGTGCCGCTGAAGTGGAAGGACCCAGCCGTCGGGGACTGCTCGCGGCATCCCGTACGGACGGGCTTTACCGACCTGCTCGGCGTATGGGCGCGGGCGTCCAGGGGTCCGGCGTGGACGACGGCGACGATTCAGGACGAGGGCTTCATGTGGTTCTCGCTGAAGGATCCGGCCATGCTGCCGGCGACGGTGATGTGGATATCCAATCGCGGGCGGCACAGCTCGCCGTGGAACGGTCGGAACCGCTGCCTGGGGCTGGAGGATGTATGTGCGTACTTCGCCAACACCGCGGCCGAGTCGGTAGGCCGAAACCAGCTCAGCACCATGGGCATTCCCACGGCGGTGAAGCTGTCGAAGGCCCGGCCTACGGTCGTCAATCACATCCAGGGCGTGGTGAAGGTGCCCAAGGGCTTCAAGTGCGTGCGGACGGCGAGCTTCGCGCCGGGCGAGGTGACGTTCACGTCGATAACGGGCAAGAAGGTAACGGCGCCGGTCTGCCACGAGTTTCTGATGACCGGGCAGTTGGGCAAATGAGGAGGTCTTGCGTACCGTTCTCCTTGGTCCGGGGAGCAATGCCCGTCCCGAGGCGGAGAAGAATTGAGAAACCTCGTTAGCTAACACTGGGACTCGCATGGCAAATCCAAATGAACATCAAATCAAACTTGCGGCACTGCTCGAAGTAGACATCTCATGCGACACAGAGTTAACGGCTGCTGCCAGACTCGAAGACAGCGTTGCCTCAGCAATACACCCCGGCGAGCAGTTGCGTCCGGTAACAGGGCGGCAGATCGCGTTCGGGCACTCCCTCAGCTTAGCCCTGAGCAAGGATAGCTTCAGAGTCGCATCAACGAAGATCGACGAAGAGCTTCGCGCTCGTAATATTGCTGCACTTAATGACTTGGACCTGAAGCCGGGCGACAGGGTGATTAAGCGACAGCGAGTTGAGATCGATGGTCAGTCCCATAGTTTTGATCGCGAGCATGTCGTTTCGTCAATTGGCAAGAATCTACGTGTTTGGTTCAAAGGCGGTAACGGCCAAGGTGCCTGGCCAACCCAGGTGGAAAAGGCTGGGGAATAGAGGGGACAGGCTACTCTTTCCTAACACCTAAGAGCTATGACCTAAGACCTTTTTCCAAGAACAGGACGGCTTCCAACTCGTCCAGCCTTGCGATGACTACCTGCGGTCGGCCACCTTGGCCGGCGGCGTTGGCGGAGTGGATTTGTTGCGGGCAGAGCAACTGGACGCTGCGCCAGCCGAGGCGGTTTGGGGCGACGAAGTCTTTGGCGGGGTTGTCGCCCACGTAGACGCAGGATTCATGGGGCACGCCCAGCATGGCGCGGATGGCCTCGAAACCGTCGGGGGCTGGCTTCCAGCATTGCCGGCCCATTTCCTCGGTCATCACCACCGCGTCGAGCATGGGCGCCAGGCCCAAGGCGTCGAGCTTGAGGTGTTGGGCGGGCAGGAAGCCGTCGCTGAGCAGGCCCAGCCGGCACCGTGAGCGGAGCCGGCCCAGCAGTTCGACCGCGCCCGGCCTGGGGTGGATGTCCGGCTTGTGATTGCGGTACGCGCCGACCAGTTCGGTGATGGCGCGAGCGTCCAGGCCGAGTTGGAAGTGTTCGTTGAGAGCGTCAAACGCCCCACCGGCCTGGCCGGCCTCGAATCGCCGCCAGAGCCAGTCATCGAACGCATCGTCGCGTGCCAGCGTCTGGCGAAGGCGCCGGGCGACCGCCCGGTAGCCGCTACGAACGTAGTCCCGCTCGGCGTAGAGGGTATCGTCGAGGTCGAAGACGACTGCCTGGATGGTGGGTTTCATTATCGTTTGAAACTTGGCGTGTCGTAGCCGGGCAAGCCCTGGCGGTCGGTTACCTGGACGAAGACGGCTTCGTCGTAGCGGAGCATAAGCAGTTGGTCGGTGAACTCGCCGAGTTTGGCGGTAATCGGCAGGCCGAGGACTTCCTGGAGCAGGTAGAGCGGCAGGTCCGCGCCGGCGGCGATGCTCAGCGGCGCGCCGCCGCCGAACCTCGGGTTGATCTCGAAGAATCTCGGCTTGCCGCCTTCCTGCCGGCGGCACTGGGCGCAGAAGACGCCCCAAACGTTGCCGAGCAGCCCGGCCAGCTTCACGGATGCCTCAATGAGCTGCTGGTCTTTGACGGTGACTCCCTTGGAGACCTCCCCTGCCCGCACGGCGAGGCGCTGGCGCGGCACGGTGCAACGGACGACGCCCTGGCGGTCGCGGTAGATGTCGATGGTGTACTCCTGGCCAGGCACGTACTCCTGGACCAGAAGCAGGTCGCCGTATGTCGCAACGTGGGCGCGAAGCTCCTTCTCGTTGTGGATCAAGCCCGTGGCGATTCCGGCTGAGCCGCGGATCGGCTTGACGAAGCACGGATAGAACGGCTCGCCGTAGAACTCCTTAAGCGACACGGTCTTGATGGTCCCCAGCCCGGCCCGGCCGAACAACTCGTTGGTCGCCGCCTTGTCGCGACAGAGGCGGATGTCCGGCTCGTCGCCGATCATCACGGCGGCGCCGGCATCGGCGAACCGCTGCTTCTGCCGCCCGAGGCTGCGAAGGTCCAAGTCCGTAAGCGGCACGACCAGGCCGATGCGATGTTTGGCTACCAGGTCCAGCACGACCGAGATGTACTCGATGCGACCCACCAACGGCGCGAGTTCGCCGACGTCCGCGGCCTGGAAGGCCGAGCTGGCGTAGGTCTTGTCGGTGGCCACGATCTTGCCGACAACGCCCAGCTTGTCCATCGCGCGGCGGAAGGCATGGAGCAGCGCGACGCGGCGCCCGGCACAGGTGAACAGGATGTTCAGCTCTTGCTGGCTAATCGCTTTCTCTCTCCCTGGTGCGGCTGTAGCGCTTCTCGTAGACGTCCCCGCCGCGGCGCATCAAGACGTTGGCGACCGTGCGGCAGAGAATGCACAGGTCCAAAATGAAGCTCCGATTACGAACGTAGTACAGGTCGAACTCGATCTTGTCCTCGATCATCATCCCAGCCCGGCCGTAGGCCTGGGCGTAGCCGGTGATGCCCGGCCTTACGTCCAGCCGACGGCGCTGGCGCTCGTCCCAAAGCTCGGCCTGTCGCTCGTAGAGCGGCCTGGGGCCGACCAGGCTCATCCTGCCGGCCAGCACGTTCAGCAGTTGCGGCAGTTCGTCGAGGCTGGTTTCCCGCAGCCTGCGGCCGACGGCCGTCAGGCGGGGATCCTCGGCCCCGTGGGGCGAGTTGCCATAGGCGTCCGCATCGGCCCGCATGGTCCGGAACTTCCAAATCTCGAACGGCCTGCCTCGCCAACCCGCACGGCGCTGCCGGAATATGGCGGGCCCAGGCGACTCCAATCGCACGGCCAGGGCTATGACGAGCATCACCGGACCCAACACCAACAAGGCCAGCAGGGCGACCAGCGCGTCGAAGGCCCGCTTGGCCAGCTCATACGCCGCCATCGGCCAGGTGTGCCGCCCGGCCGAGGCATCAAGGCTCGTCATGGCTCTTGAAGTATCCAAAACCTGCGCCATTTTGGCAACAGTTCGCTCCGTCGTGTGCCCGCAAGGGGCACATCTCACGAGGACAACGCCTCACGGCGTCACTACGAGCGACCATCGGCGCTGAAGCGCAGCCGCTCGAAATCGATAACCTGCTGCAACGTCTGCTCAAGTGTAAACTTCGGCTCATAACCGATCAGACTTTTGACTTTCGACAGATCGGGCTGGCGTATGAGCATATCGTCGAACGATCTGCCATAGGCCTCTTCGTAGGTCATGGAGCGTTTTTGGCTTTTCGAGCCGGTCATCTCAACGATCTTGTCGGCCAGGGCTTCGATGGTCACCGACTCGGTCGTGCCGATGTTGATTACCTCGCCGATGGCGTCGTTGCAGTCGGACAGGCTAATCAGCGCCCCGACTACGTCGGCTACGTTGCAGAAGCAGCGGCTCTGCCGGCCCGTGCCGTATATCTCGATCGGCTCGCCAGTCAGTGCCCAGCGGACGAACCTCGGCACGACCATGCCGTACTGTCCCGTCTGCCGAGGCCCGATGGTGTTGAAGAACCTGCACACGATCGCGGGCAGGTCGAACTGCTCGAAGTACGCCAGTGCCAGGAATTCGTCGACCATCTTGCTGCACGCGTAGCTCCAGCGACTGAAACGCGTCGAGCCGAAGACCGTGTCGTCGTCCTCCTTGAACGGCACGTTGGTGCTCTTGCCGTAGACCTCGCTGGTCGAGGCGACGAATATCTTCCGCCCGAACTTGTTGGCAAGGTTGAGGATTACCTCCGAGCCGTGGATGTTCGTCTCGATGGTATGCACCGGCCGCTGGACGATGAGCTGCACGCCGACGGCGGCGGCGAGGTGGTAGATCATGTCGCATCGGTCGACCAGGGGCGTCATGATCGTGTCGTTGCGGACGGACTCGCGGATGAACTCGAGCTTCGGGTTTCCCCTCAGATGCCGGATGTTGTCCAGGCTCCCGGTGGACAGGTCGTCCACGAGTATGACGCTATCGCCGCGTTCCAGTACGGCCTCGGCCAGATGAGACCCTATGAAGCCCGCTCCGCCGGTAATCAAAACTCTCATATGTTTTCGATTCCTGTGCCCGAAGGCCTTTTTTTGGCAACTGATGCAACTGATGCAGAAGATACAGAAGATGGCGAAAGACAACGGAACGTAAAAGAATATCCCCCCTGGCCGGCAAAGGCAACGCCCAAGCCGCGACCGGAAGCGAGTTGTGTGCGACCTTCCTTCCTGGCGGCCTGCGTTTTGCTCGGCCGATGCACACAATGCCCCGCGAGACAGAGGCTTCAGGCTTCAGACTTCAGACTTCAGGCGCAGCAAAAACGGCGGGAGCTTCGCGACTGCCGGCCACGGTTTCTTCTCCTGAAGCCTGTAGCCTCTTCTCCTGTAGCCTGTAGCCTGTAGCCTGTAGCCTCTTCTCCTGTAGCCTGTAGCCTGAAGCCCGTAGCCTCTTCTCTTGTTGCCTGTAGCCTGTTTTCGGATTCCTTTTTCCTGGCCCGTGCCTGAAATTGAACCCATGCGGGATCACACGAAGTTGCGGGCATTCGAGTTGGCGGATTCGCTGGCATTATCCTTGATGCCTGATGTACGCCCCGACCGTTTTTCCTGAAGCCTGAAGCCTGAAGCCTGAAGCCTGAAGTCTTATACCCCATCAACTGATGGTTGTATAATGTGTTATGATCCGCCAGGAAGAAATGTCGCTCACGGCGAGTTTCGCGTCCCGGCCGAACGGCCTGGATTTCCGAAAAATACGCCGACTGCGGAGGGGACACAGCCCCGGCGATGTGTTAGAAGCTGTATGAAGGCCGAAACGCGGGCTTCGCTAGCGCCTGATAACAACGCCCCCCGGCTGCGTCCGGGGGGATGATCTTCGAGGACCCACAAAGCGACATCGCAACTGAAAGGCAAATTACATGATCGACACCAGCAGGACCAACCGGACGAAGTTGTTGCTCGCGGCCATTGCCGCAATGTGCGCGATAGTCATGGTTTCGGCGCCGGCCGACGCAGCCGTGCGCATGCCGGCCGTGTTCAGCCAGAACATGGTCCTCCAAACCGACATGCCGGTCCCCGTTTGGGGCTGGGCGACAGCGGGCGAAAAAGTCACCGTGAAGTTCGCCGGCCAGGAGAAATCCATCACGGCCGGCGCCGACGGCAAGTGGATGGTCAAGCTCGACGCGATGAAGGCCTCGGCCGACGCGGGCAAGATGACCGTCACCGGTGCCGACGGCAAGGCCATCACCATCGGCAACGTCCTGGTCGGCGAGGTCTGGCTGGGTTCTGGACAGTCCAACATGGAAATGGGCGTCAGAAGCTGCCTGGACCTGAAGAACGTCTCAGCCGGCGCGAATTACCCGGCCATCCGGATGTTCACCGTCCAGAAGCGCCCCGCAGGCGAGCCGAAGGACGACGTAATCGGCCAATGGGTCGTGTGCAGCCCGGCTGCGGTGCCGAGTTTCTCGGCCGTGTCGTATTTCTTCGGCCGACGGATTCACAAGGAGCTCGGCCTGCCCGTAGGGCTGATTCATTCGTCCTGGGGCGGCACGCGCATCGAGCCGTGGACGCCGCCCTGCGGTTTCGCGGCGGTGGCTGAGCTGAAGGACATTTCCAAGCAGGTCGCCGACGGCCCGGCGAGTTACCGCAAGCAGGTCGCCACGGCGATCGACGCGATCGAGGCCTGGCTACCCAAGGCGAAGAAGGCCCTGGCCGCCCAGGGCACCGTCCCGCAGGCCCCGGCCATGCCGCGTCACCCGCTCAACGGCTCGGGTAGTCCGACGGGCCTCTACAACGGCATGATCCACGGGCTTATCCCCTACGCCTTTCGCGGAGCGCTTTGGTACCAGGGCGAGTCCAACGGCGGCGAGGGCGAGAGCTACTACCACAAGATGCGCGCCCTGATCGGCGGCTGGCGGCAGCTATGGGGCGAGGGCGACTTCCCGTTCTACTTCGTCCACCTCGCGACTTTCATGGGGCCCAACGCCAAAGCCGAGGGCGGCGACGGTTGGGCCAAGGTCCTGGAGGCACAGGCATTCAGCCTGAGCATCCCAAACACGGGCATGGCCGTGCTGAGCGACCTCGGCGACGCCCGGAATATCCACCCCAAGAACAAGCAGGACGTCGGCGAACGCCTGGCCCTGTGGGCACTGGCGAAGGACTACGGCAAGAAGGACCTCGTCTACAGCGGGCCAATCTTCAAGAGCGCCAAGGCCGAGGGCTCGACCATGGTCATCAGCTTCGACAACGTCGGTTCCGGCCTGATGGTCGGCAAGAAGGACGGGCTGGCGCCCGTGCAGGAAGTCCCCGGCGGCGAGCTCAAGGGCTTCGCCATTAAGGGCGACGACGGCAAGTGGCAGTGGGCGGACGCGAAGATCGTCGGACAGACCGTGGTGGTTTCGAGCAAGGCCGTATCCAAGCCCATGGCCGTGCGGTTCGGATTCACCACCAACCGCACCCACTGCAACTTCTACAACAAGGAAGGCCTGCCCGCCGTCGGCTTCCGCACCGACACCGAGTGGACGCCGAAGGGCGGGAAGTAGTCAGTAGCCGGTAGCCAGGGGCCAGTTACTCACGGCCTGTTTGCTTCAGCGAGCAGGGCTTTCGGTAGCCGGGTGGATTTGTGTGCATTAAACCCCTCCCCCTTGAGGGGGAGGGTGGCCCTTCAGGGCCGGGTGAGGATACCGCCCCACCGTCGCCGGGTGCCGTAGTTTGCCCAGGCTTGCAGGGCCGTAGCAACCACGTCTTTCGCGTCGAAGCGTGGTTGCTGCGCCCCTATGGACTCTGCAAACCGGCACCCGAGCCTGTCACT
>JAUWQU010000750.1 GCA_030610965.1 Phycisphaerae bacterium | reverse complement strand
TCCGTGTCTACGAACCGACAACGGATAGCGGCGCCGGTCGCGTCGCGAACCGCTGATCCGAGGAGCCGGATGCGGTAGTCCCGCACGTCCGGATCTGTGGGGGCCCCGGGCGAGCAATCGCCCGGGGCTACCCGACCACGCCGGGTCGCCGGCTGCGTGGTAGTTGGCTGCGTGGTCGCCGGCTGCGTGGTAGTTGGCGTCGCGGGCTGTGTTGTCGGCTCGGTTGCGGGCGGGGGGGCGACGACGATCACGTCGCCGGGCCTCAGGCCGATCCGCTCGCCGGCGGTGGCGCTTACCCGCAGGACGGTTCGGGGCTGGCCGTTCCACTTGACGGTTTCGGCCGGCAGGTCTTCGCGATGAAGGGTCCGCGCCCGCGGCTCGGCCTGTCCGGCCAGCATGCGTGCCAGGTCGCCCTTGAACTGGCCGCTTATCGCGCCTCGACGGGCGATCTGCAACTCGGCGCCGAGTTCCGCCGCGTTGCGTTGCTCGCGAATCCACAGCACGCTCAGCAGTATCACGATGCCCATGAGCAGGCCGGACACCACGATAAGGTACTTCACGTCGGAGGCGGGCTGCTGTTGGGGCTCGGTGTCTTCCATGGCGTCAGATCCTCTGGCGGTTCCGCTGGCCCAGGCGGCGGGCGATCCGCGCGGCGCGATCGCAGCCGAGGTAGTCGGAGAACCTCGGCAGCGCCCGGCCATGTTTTGAGTAGTAGTACGTCAACCCTCGATAGATCGCAAGGTTGGCCATCCAACTGTTGCGTTTGAAGGGCCATATCCCCAACCGGCTCAGGCTGCTGGCGGGCGTGTAGAACTCGTGGAAGGCGGCCATCTGGGCGTGTCGGAGTTCGTCGATGGTCATCCGTGCCGGTTGATGCACAACGGTCGCGCCGTTGTACTTGTCCCAGTCATCGGTCAGCAGTCTGCCCTCGCAGCGGTACTGCTCGTAGATGGCCGTGCCGGGATACGGCGTGAGGATCGGGTAACAACTCATGCACAGCCTGGCTCGCTGGGCGAACCGCACGGCGTTCATGCAGTCGGCCCATCCGTCGGTGTCGAAGCCGAATATGAAGCTGCCCCATATGCTGATCCCGTGGGATTGTATCTTGGCGATCCGCTCGATGTATTCCTCGGCACGGACGTACCTCTTGCCGGCCTCGCGGAGCGTTCCGCTGCGCGGGCTCTCCAGGCCGAGTATGACGCCCTGACAGCCGCTCTGACGCATCAGCCTGAGCAGCTTGTCGCTTCGGCTGATGAGGATATCGCACTGGCTGGCCCACTTTACGTTCAGCGGGCGCATGGCGTCGAAGAGTTCCATGGCCCATTTGTGGTCGCCCGCCACGTTGTCGTCGGAAAAGATGAACACCCGAGTGTTGAACTGCTCCTTGGCGAGGCGGATCTCCTCGATGATCTCGCCTATGTCTCGCTGGCGAAAGCTGCGCCCGAAGATCGCCGGCGTCGTACAGAATGAGCATTGGTGCGGGCAGCCGCGGCTGGTCTGGATGGGGTTGAACACCAGGTAGTCCGCCGGGTCGAGCAGGTCCTTCCGAGGCGTGGCTATCGGGGCGGGGGGGCAGTCCTTCCAGTCGTAGATGGCCTTGGTCGTGCCGGCGTCGATATCCCGCAGGGCCAAGGGCAGCGTTGCCTCGGCGTCGCCACGGCAGACTATCGTGGCATGCCCGCGAGCCTCATCCGGTATGGCCGAAGGATGAATGCCCCCGAGAATCACCGGCACGCCGAGCGCAGTGTAGGCGTCGGCCAGTTCATACGCGCGACGGGCCTGGGTGGTCATCGCGCCGATGCCCACGGCCGCGATGCCGTCGGCGCTGGGCTGGTGCAGATGGTCGGTAACATTCTCGTCGATGATCTCGGCATCCCAGCCGTCGGGCACCACGGCCGCACAGATCGCCAGGTTCAGCGGCATGAACAGCGCCCGCCGGGAGAATGTCATCTTCTGGATGATCTCCGGCATGGTTATGGTGGTCAGGGCGCTTCGCGGGTTTATCAGGCGCAGCCTGCGTCTGGGCCGTCTTGCCGTTTCGAAGGAGGCCATAGCCGCGCTTCTCTCGCCCACCTGTCACCTCCGCCCGCCGGTCCTGGTTGGGGTTCTACTGCAAGTAAACTTCCGCCACCGCCCAGGGCTTTTCGCCCGGCTGGGCCGCGGTTATGCGAACGTACCGCGCCAGCACCGTCGAGTTCAGCAGGAAGTTGCTCACCCGCCGCATGCCGGGGCCGCTGGCTTGCGGCGTGAACGTGCGCCCGTCGATGCTGGTGGCGATCTCCACGCGCCGGGCGTAGCCGAGCTCGTCGCGCCCGTGGTCGACGACCACGAAGTTAAACGTGCAGGCCTGGCCGAGATCGATCGTAAGCGAAGCCGGGCTGCTGCCTGCTCGACCGACGGCAATGGTGTTGATGTTGCCGTCGGCTGCGAGGTCACGGTCTTCCAGGTTTCCCTTGGCCGTCCAACTCCGGCGATTGGTAATCGTCCCGACCGAGACCCGCGGGGTCTCAGGTCCGTAGATCGCGCCCGGTTCGCATCCGCCGCCCAAGGCGATCAGAGCAAAGAGCATGACAGTGATATGTCGTTTCACGGTCTGCGAATCTTTCTTTGTCTATGGGTTTGTCCGCCCGGCCCTGCACTAGCCCGGCCGCGGCGGACTGACGGTCCACGATGCGGGTATTATACTAACCCCTCGCCGCCAGCCAAGCACAGGAAATCATCCCTTTGCGTCCGTGACCGACCTTCCTTCCTGGCGGCCT
>JAUWQU010000090.1 GCA_030610965.1 Phycisphaerae bacterium | reverse complement strand
TGCCCTCGCCGCCCAGTGCGTTGGACGTTATAGCGTATGGCGCCGCCGCGACGGCCCCCGCCGCCAGCGCGGCACTCTTGATGAGTTTCCGCCGACTAAAAACACGCGAAGCTTTGTGCTTCATCATAGAACTCCCGTCGGGCTGGCCTCCGGCAACCCGGCTCGGTGCGCCTGGCATGTCGTAAGGACTAATCCTTGACCACCTCGGCCCACTGGCCCTTGGCGGCCGAGGCCAGCACGGCGTCGCAGACCCTCTGCGTAGCCAGTGCCGCGCGGAAGTCCGGCTGGGCATGTTGCCCGCCGCCAAGGCCCGTCAGGACGTCCGCGATCTGGTGAACGAACGTGTGCTCGTAGCCGATCTGCAGGCCGGGAACCCACCAGTGGTCCATGTACGGGTGCCCGCCGTCGTGGTCTGTCATGTGGATGCTGCGCCAACCGCGAAGCCGGCCCTCGTCGCCGTAATCGAACCACTCCAGCCTGTGCAGGTCGTGAAGGTCCCAGCGGGCGGACGCCTTCTCGCCGTTGATCTCGAAGGTGTAAAGGGCCTTGTGCCCGCGGGCGTAACGGGTGGCCTCGAAGTTGCCCATCGAGCCGTTGTCGAAATTGCAGAAGAACGTGCAGGCGTCGTCGATGCCGACCGCCTCCTTCTTGCCCGTCTCAGCGTGCATGCGCTCCTTGACGAAGGTCTCGGTCATCGCGTTTACCCGCCCGATCGGCCCGTTGTGCCACAATGCCGTGTCGATGCAGTGGGCCAGCAGGTCGCCCGTGACGCCGCTGCCGGCCGACTTGATATCCAGCCGCCAGGTCGCCATGCCGCCCTGCGGCACATCCGGCGAGATTGTCCAGTCCTGAAGGAAGTTGGCGCGGTAGTGGAATATCTTACCGAACCGCCCCTCGTCGATGAGTTGCTTGACCAGCGTCACGGCCGGGACGCGGCGATAGTTGAACGACACGAAGTTCGCCACGCCCGCGGCCTCGACGGCATCGACCATGGTCTTGGCCTGCTCGCCGTTCATGGCCAGGGGCTTCTCGCAGATGATCGTCTTGCCTGCCTTCGCGGCGGCGATGGCGATCTCGGCGTGCGTAAAGTTCGGCGTGCAGATTTCGACGACGTCGATGTTCTTGTCGTCCACGACCTGCCGCCAGTCAGTGCAGCTCGACTCGTAGCCCCACTGGCCGGCGAACGCCTTGGCCTCGTCGGCCTCCAGGCCGCAGATGGTCTTGAGCACCGGCTCGTAAGGCACGTCGAAGAAATTCGTCACCCGCCTATACGCGTTCGAATGCGTCCGGCCCATGAACCCGTACCCGATCATTCCGATGTTGAGTTTTTTCGCCATCTCTGGTCGCTCCTTTGATTGAGCCTGCTACTGCCAGCCATGGGCATCGCGGACGCCGAGCATGGCCGACAGAATGCTGTTCCACGTTTCGCCCCTTGCCATCACGGTGTTGGGGAACATGCAGCCGTCCCAGCAGAGGTGCTCGACGGCCTTTGTCGGCTCGCCCGCGGCGTCGCGCAGCCAGAAGCCCGCCACGTGGGGGATGTCCAGTTTGCCGTTGGGGTCGTCCGGCAGGCAGTGCCGGCCTGTCTTGTCGTGAGTGCCCGAGCCGAGCACCGTCGCGTCATTCTGGGCGACGTGTACGTCGATCGTCCACGGCCTGAGCGCGTCGGTGACGGTCTTGAGCGCCTCGTCCAGCACCGACCGGTCCGACCAGTCGTAGCCTTCCGGCAGCAGCCTGTCATCGGGCGCGTTGTAGCCCAGCGCGTAGAGCAGAGTGTGGGCCATGTCGGCCTGGAAGCCGAGAGTTTCCGGCTCGCCCACGCGATCCAGCAGATCCGCCATCGTCCGCCACGAGTGCATGCCGCCCCAGCAGATCTCCCCCTCGGCCGCGAGGCGCTGGCCGTGGCCCCGGGCAATGGCCGCGGCCTGCTTGAACGTCTCGGCTATGCGCTTCTGGTTGCCCTCGGGGTCCTTCGCCCACTCTTCCACCCCACTTGCCGAGTCTATCCGCACCACTCCGTAGGGCCTTACACCCATCTCGGTGAGCTTTGCGGCTATCCGGCAGGCCTTCTCGACCTGCTTGAGGAACCCTTGGCGACCCTCTCCGGCGTCCATGGCCGGTCCGCCGCCGGTCGGCGGCCAGACCGGCGCGACCACCGTACCTATCACCAGTCCGCGCCGGGCCACCGAATCCGCCAGGGCCTTGAGGTCGTCGTCGCCTGAGTCGATGTCAACGTGCGGGGCGAACAGGAACAGGTCGACGCCGTCGAACTTCACGCCGTCCACCTCGGCTGCGGCAGTGTAGTCGAGCATCGTCTCCAGGTCGATCGGCGGGTTGTCCGTGCCGGGCTCCTTGCCTACCACGCCGGGCCAGGCGGCATTGTGGAGCTTGGGATGGTTGTTCGCGTGCGTTGCCATGGTGGGCGTCCTTTCCGAGGTTATCGACAGCCTATTGTCGGTATGTTGGCGTTGGCTTCGGGTCCGAAGTGCTTGAGCATGACGATCGGGTCGCTCTTGCTTGGGTTGGTTATCTGCACGCCCGCCGCCGCGGCCGAGGCGCTTACGAAGAACTCGTCATAGGTCAACTGCCCGAAGCGGATCAGCGACGGCGTCTCGATGTCCCATACGCCCATCTTGCCGTGGCCCTGCAGGACGATCAGACCGTACGCCCCGCCGTCGCGAATGGTCGCGGTCCGGCCTGGCAAAACCGTCAGTTCCTTGGCGCTGAACTCGTCCACTCCGTAGCAGATCCACCGTTCCTCGTAGCCGTCGGCCTGCATGTCCTCGAGCTTCCCGACGAGTATCGGCTCCAGGAAGTGCTTCTGGGCGAACAGCGGGTCGGTATTCTGCTCCCAATCGATCACGTCCACGAGGTAGTCGAAGTTGCCCTTTTCCTCCTCGGGGCAGTCCTTCCAAAGCAGTTCCTGCGGCAAGACCTGCTCGCTGGCGACGGACTGGTACATCGCGAACACGTCGGAGGCCTTCTGGGGCTCGTAGGTGCATAGGCTGCCCGGCGCGTGCAACACGCCCGGCGGAACGCACCAGCCTGTGCCGGGCTTGAGCTTGTAGGCCACCGAAATGTCGCAGATGCGGTTGTCGCCCGATTCGTACTTCATCAGCACGTCGCGGACCTGGTCCTTCGTAACGCCGGGCCTGAACCCGAAAAACGTGTACGGGAACGTCCCGCCGTGATTGTTCACCTGCGGGGCGAAGTAGTACGCCTCCGGCTTGCCCGCCGCGTTTACGCGCGCGGCGTGGGCCTCGTCGTGGTGAATGTGCAGCGGCAGCGCGTCGCGGTTGTCGAAGAACTTCGAGAACATCGGCCAGCCGCCGCACGTGTCCCAGAGCTTGCCGATAAGCTCGCCCTTCAACTCCGCCACCGCGTCGCGAAGCAGGACGCGCTCGACCTGGCCGTTATCCTCGACGACGATCGGGCTTAGCCCTTCGTCCTTGCCCGTGAGCGGGCCGTTGTCGGCCGGGGTGGTCGAAGCGAACCAACGCTCGTCGATGCCGCCACGCTTGGACCCCAACGCCCAGTAGTCGTCCGGATGAAGCTTTATCCGCCGCCCAGGAATGCAGAACACCCGAGGCACCCAAGCCGGCGCCAGCCGAACGATGCCGCCACCCTGGTTAAGCGCCTTTTCCGCGATTGTCTTCGCGCCCATTTCCAAACCTTTCGTAGAGATGAATTCCGCTTCCAGCCCGCAGGCTGCGGCGCCCCACCGGGCGGGGCCGGCCTGCCTTGGCGCCCATGCGCGAAAAGAGAGTCTACTTCATGGGCTGCCTGGCGGGCAATGGATAAGTTCGCTCGTATGATGAACATTCCTGCAAATGTGATGTAATACCATGGCATGTCCACACACGGGATGCACTTCATTTTCCAGCAGGACATCCGCGAGGTGCTCGACCACTTTACCCGGCTGCTGGCGGTGCGGTTCTCTTTCCTCGCCCCGGACGGACGGGAACTGCAAGTCGGAGAGAACAAGCCGCACTGCCGCTTCTGCCGGCTGGTTCGAACGAGCCTCGGCCTCGCCGGCCAGTGCGGCCAGTGCGGCCGCCAACGCGGCCAGGCTGATGCACCGCAGCACGTCGAGCCTTTTGCACGTGTTCGTGATGAGGCGAAATCCTTGCTTTTCCGGTATTGACACAGCCCGTGCGTGTGTATAGTACACACCCATGAACTACTCAGTCGTGATCCACAAGGACAAGGGCACCGACTACGGTGTGACGATTCCCGACCTGCCCGGGTGCTTCAGCGCGGGTGCGACGATGGATGAGGCTATCGCAATGGCCCGGGAAGCCATCGAGCTGCATCTCGAGGGCATGATCGAAGAGGGGCTCCCCATTCCCGAACCCACGAGCATCGAGGCGCACAAAAGTAACCCGGACTACGCGGACGGCGTCTGGGCCGTGGTAGGGGTCGACGAGTCCAACCTGCGTATCCGCGCCAAGCGAGTGAACATCACGCTGCCAGAGCGGGTGCTCGATGCGGTGGACCGCTACGCCAAGGCTCACGGCCAGACCCGAAGCGGCCTGATCGGCCGAGCTGCCGTGCAGTACATGACCGATCAAGCCAAAGATGCGAAGGGCCGACCCGCCTTCCGCGGCAAAGCCAACGCCAACGCCAAAAAGACCCGAAGATGAGCAGGCCGGTGGCCCACGTTGGGGCAAGCCCCCCCTTTGGGTCCACCATCAGAGCTTTAATGTGTAAGGCGTCCCCGTATATTGCGGTTGGTCTCCGGGGTGCCATGTTTCCGCGGCCGTTTGCGGAAGCATGTTCCCACAACACATATGGGTCCACTGTCGTCTTGCCGTACCAAGATCGCACTTGGAGCATGCTTCCGGCAACAGCGTCCGGAAGCATGGCACCACCTCCAAGGACTTTGGGACCACGCCACCAGCCACATAACACACTATGACCACAGCAGATAAAATAGTTCTGACCCGTTTTATGTCCCTGACCCGTTTTATGTCCGTCAGACGTGGCAGGCAGACTCTGTATGGTGTCCCAATCCTGTTCGGTACTCCGATTGTGAGCGTATCCGAGGCTGCCGCCTTGCTATGCCTTAGCTGCCTGGCGCTTTAGAAACGCCAGGCCGTCGGTTGCCAGGCGGTCGGCGGAGTCGTAGATAGGCCGCCATATGCACGCGGCCGCGCATAGCTCCACGATGCCGGTGGCGAAGCTCTCGATCGTGACCCATCCGCCGTAACGGATGTCCTTCAGCGCGGCGAACACTTTCTTCCACCGCACCTGGCCCGTGCCGAGTTCGCCGCGGTCGGACTCCGAGGCGTGGAAATGGCCAAGCAGGCCGCCGACATCGCGGATCGCGGCGGCGGTGTCCTTCTCCTCGATGTTGCCGTGGAACGTGTCGAGCTGCACCCTCAGATTGTCGCTGCCGACAGCCTGGGCCATGCGCCGGGCGTCGCCGGCCGTGTTCAGAACGTGCGTCTCGAAACGGTTCAGCGGCTCGATGGCAAGCGTGATGTCGGCCTTGCGGGCATGGTCCGCGGCGGCGGCGAGGCCCTCGACGCACCAGTTCCACTCGTCGGCCGTCCTTGCCAGGCCGGTCAGACATCGCACGGGCGCATAGAGCGGCCCAGCCATGACCTTGCCGCCCATCTCGGCCGTGATGTCGATCATCCGCCGCAGGCTTACCAGGCCCGCGGCTCGCTGGGCGGGATCGCCCGAGCAGAGGCTGGCGTCCGGCATGAGCACGCAGCAACTCGTCACGCCGACGCCGGCCTTCTCGCACGCGGCGCGAGTGGCCGGGGCGTCCAGCACGTCGAGGTCATTGAAGGGGACCTCCACGCCGTCATAGCCCATATCGGCCACCTTGGCGATGAGGTCGATCCTCTCCCGCGAAAACGTGGGTGTGTAGACCAGCAGGTTCAGGCCGAAACGAATCCCCGAAAGGCCCTTGCGAACCTTGCGACCCTTGCCCGAGCCGCGTTTCTTCTTCTTATTCTTAGACATGCCGAATCTCCATTGCGCCGAATGGGCGTTACGAGCAAAAGGCGACGCCGACGGTGAAGTTTAGACCCGCCACCGTAACCGGTCAAGAACGATCAGGGCCTGGCATTTTCGCACCGGCCTATTTCGGCCGGCCGTTTGGTTAGCGTGAAGAAACTTGCCACTCGGCGGCCAGCCGGGTAGCGACCTGCCAGCAGGGGAATCTGGGGACATGCCGTTTCCCTGGCAGCCGACCATGGCTTGGCAAGCTAAACCTATATGGTGAAGATGCTCCGCCGTATCCGCCTGCGGCGCAACATCGCAAGTCCGCCCAGAGCCAGCAGCGACAGTGTGGCGGGCTCGGGGATGGCAACTGGAGAATCTGCGCTCGTACGGCCGAAGTTCGCTGTCAGCAACTGCAGGTCGTTCCAGTCCACGTCGCCGTCCCTGTTCAAGTCGCCGTCAGCCCGCACGGCAGCCGACACCAGGCCCATGTGACGTTTCAGGGCGACATAGTCCGCCCCGTCCACCGCCCCGCTCAGGTCCACGTCTCCCAGCAGCGCCACCTCGAGGGCGAAATTACTTCCTGTCTGGATTATCGCCCAGTCCAGGCCGCCGGCGAGCAAAGGAAGGCTCGTGCTGTCGAACTGGCCGCTCAACGCCAAGCCAGAGCCGTCAATCAGCGTGAACGCATCGCCAAGTTCCGGCGTGAAGCCGTAGATAAGCGTCACGTCGAGGTCGCCGTCGAGCGCGGCCTTGCCGCTGACGACGAGCTGATCGTATTGGCTGCCGGCGGTCAGGCCCCCAAGCTCCATGGTCAGCGCGTTCGTGGCAGCCAGTGTCATGTCATCCAGTTCCGCCTGGACCGGGCTCATGCCCGGCGAGTAGCCGCCCGAGAATGTCACGTCGTCGTGGAAGTCGCCGATGCCCGTGACGAGTTCCGTGAACTCCATCGTATTGCCATCGGTCCCCCCGTAGACGTCACCGTTGTTCTCGAACGCCCCCTCAACGCTGCCAAAGCCCGAAAGGTTCCTGCCACGCTGCAGCAGGAAGCCGTTGTCCGCCAGCAGCCTCCCGCCGGTGCCCGCGGCCGGGTTGCCCAAGGTCGTCAGGGATCCGAGCACCGCCTCGTTACGGTCGCGAAGCGTCACGGTGTGTGAGTCGACGTACAGCCGGCCTTCCAGGGCCACACCGTCGACGGCATTGACATCGCCCAGGTCCAGGGCGCCCTCGGCGAAGATGGTCGAGCCGACTCCCGTGCATACCGGGCCGATAACCTGCCCCCGCCCAGTGAGGAAGCCATTGTTGGCGATACTCAGTCCGTTGGGCGCCCTTACCACGGAGTCGTAGATGCCCACGGCCGTGATCCCCGAGTAGGATTGCGACTTCAAGGTCACGTCGGCTCCCGACGTCGCGACGATCCGGGAGAGGCTGGCAATAAAGCCGTACGGGCTGCTGGCGTCGCCGAGTTCCAGACTCGCGGCATCGACTTCGATGGAGGCCTGGTGGCAGAACACCGCGGCCGCGATGTTCGCCGTGGCCCCGCTGCTTACCCGGAAGGTAGCATCATTCAGATTGAGTTCCCCTGTGACCGAGAGCGTTCCGCCGTCGGAGACGGTAAAATCGGTCTCCTCGATGAACAACTCCTCAGTGACGGTCAGTTGCCCGCCGCTGGATATGGTAGCGTCCCCATCGACGATTTCCAGTTCGCTCGCCGTCACCTCGGCATTATCGGTAACGAGAAGATCGCCCAACACGACAAGCTGATCGGTAACAGTCAGGTCCGAGCCCGCGCCCCGAACGGTCACGGATGAGGAATAGTTCGGTCCGACATGCGCGCCCTGAACGTTCACATGGCCGCCGCCGGTGATCTCCAGCTTGTCTTCGACCCAGAGGGACCCAGAGGACTCGAAGCTCGAGTCGCCGCCGTCGACATAGATGTTGTTCGCGTTGGCGCCGCCCACGATCACCTCGCCTCCGCCGGTGATGCGCAGGTCGTTGTTGGTGCTCAAGTCATTGGTGGTGAGGAGCGTTCCGTCACCGTCAACGGCTATCGACGGCGTAAGCTGCACGCTGTCAGCCGTGAAGGTCGCCCCGCCGGCAAGCGACAGTGACGTCTCATTCCTCGAACCGTCCCAGCAATGAAGCCGGCCGCCCACGACGACCACAGCATGATCGCTCAGCGTCAGGCTGCCCGAGTACATATAGGCGTCGCCGGTCACGTCCAGCCTGGAATTCGTGCCCTGGATGGACATGGTCTCGAAGGTGGCGCTGTCCACCGATACCTGGCCGCCGGTCTCGATCCGGATCTCCCTGGTCGGATTCGAACTCGTCCACAACTCGCCGCCCGCATGCACCTGCCCCCCGTTGCGGACGACGAAGTTCTCTCCAGGACTCCCGTTCTGCCATCCGATCCGCCCGTCGATCCACAACAGGGCTCCAGCACCATCGACCAGCACCTGCTCGCAGAGCGTCGCATAGGAAGCGTGGACCTCGCCATTCAGAAGGATCGACACGCTGCCTCCCTGGCAAAAGAGATGATTCCCCACGATCAGCCGTCCGTTGCTCACGGTCCAATGGCTGGCGTTCCAGAGCTCGATGTCCGTGGTGATGTTGTAGTCCCAGCCGTTGAGCCCCAGCGTTACGTCGTCCCACGAGTACGCCGAGTAGGAAGTTGTGTTATGGTCGAAGGACACGCCGTAGGAAACGGACCCCCATGCGCCGAGCGTGAAGTTGACGTTGTCGCCAGAGGCGGGAATTATGGCCGGGTTCCAGTTCGCCCCGGTGTGATAGGCCCCCCACCCAGAGGCCTGCCACCAACTCTCGCCGCCGAAGGCCCCCGTGACAGGCAGAGCGACCGCGATGACGACGAAAAACACGTACAAAACAACCCTGTAACGCCTCATGAACGTCAATGCCCGCATGATAGTGTCCTCACTTCCTGAAGAGCCTCTTGCAGCCCCCCCCGAAGCTCGGCGGAATAGTCGCGCCGCTAATGTCTTCGACAAGGGCTCCTCATGATACCACCTTTGCTCAATCTGTCAATGACTTTTACCCCCCAATAACGTGAGCGTGGTCGGGTAGCCCCGGGCGATTGCTCGCCCGGGGCCCCCACAGATCCGGACGTGCGGGACTACCGCATCCGGCTCCTCGGATCAGCGGTTCGCGACGCGACCGGCGCCGCTATCCGTTGTCGGTTCGTAGACACGGA
>JAUWQU010000348.1 GCA_030610965.1 Phycisphaerae bacterium | reverse complement strand
ATCCTGGACGATGCCACCGGTTCGGCCCCCCTTCGACAAGCTCAGGGCCCCGAGCAACGTCGAGGGGCGAGTTCACCGCCAAGCGGCAACCGCAGATACCACGTCCACACGTTCGGCAACCTCATCCAGTCCAACTTCCGCATCCCGTCGGCCGACTACGCCGACCTGCTCAAGGCCACGTCGCTGCTGACGCGGAACCACCAGGACGTGCTGCGAACCTTTCGCCGCATGGTGTTCAACGTGCTTGCCCACAATCGGGACGATCACGTGAAGAACTTCGCGTTCATCCTGGACGATGCCACCGGTTCGGCCCCCCTTCGACAAGCTCAGGGCCCCGAGCAACGTCGAGGGGCGAGTTCACCGCCGAGCGGCGACTGGGCCCTCACGCCAGCCTACGACCTGCTGTACACGCCCGGCCCAGGCGGCGAGCACACCATGACGCTGGCCGGCGAAGGCAAGAACCCCGGCCAATCGCAAATGCTTCGCCTGGCCGAGCAGGCCGAGATATCCAAACACCAAGCCACCACGATCATCAAAGAGGTGCAGGCCGCCGTCACCCGCTGGACCGACCATGCCGCCAAAGCCGGCGTCTCGCAGGCCGGCAGCCGCCAGATAGAGGCGTCGCTGCCGAAATTGTCCTCGTAGTATCCCGGCAGCTTCGTCACACCCCCTTGAACTAGCAAGCCTGACTGTTGGCGATCTGCACCCTGAAGCTGACCGGCCATACGTCGAACTGGCGGCGAAGAACCCCAGGAACGGCAAGGCCGCGCACCTGCCTCTACGAGCAGACCTGGTGGATGACCTTCGCCAGCACCTTGATGAGAAGCTGGCCCAGTTCAGGGGGTGGCGTCTGCGGCATAATACAAGCCTCATTCTGCCTAGACATACAGGTTGAACAAGAATACGTGGACAATCACTTCACGACCCGCATCTTCTGCCGACCGGCAGCGGAACCGCCATTCTCCCGCTTCGCCCGTCTTCTCTTGCCTAATGCAGTTGCGATGGGACTTTAGGACCTCGGGCACTTTGGCTTGGATGCCCGAGAACCCGGCGACATCCTTGTTAAATAGTCAATCTGATGCCCGAGACAAAGACGGGACCATCGCCTGGCAGGCAGAAATGGTCGGGACGACCGCTCACGTCGACGTTCGTCTCGTCCTGTTCCATGACCTTTTGATCTTCATGGAGAGTAATCGGTTCTTTTTCCATCTTGGGCATCAGATGTTCCACAATAGCCTCATCAGAGGAACTGAGGAATTGAGCCTCCGGAATCCTGTCCACCTCTCCTTGTATTGATCCTGACAAGACGCCAATGGCGTCGTTCAAGTTGCCTTCAACAAAGAGGTACTTATCTCTTCCATACATCTCAGGCCCCTTCACTCGTATCTGGCTGGTCAGGAGCTTCTGCATCTGGCCGCGTTCGTGCTTCTACGGATAGGAAATGCGATTTTGCGAAGACCCCTTTGGCCGGCGGGCGGCTCTGCCCGGGGGGGAGGCTTTGGGGGCAGGAGGACTCAAGCTAGCCATTGTCATGCTCCTTTCTCACCCTTGCGAGGCCGGTTTCTGCCAGCCCGATGCCCCTCTTACCGGTGCCGAAATCGGTGCCGGAAGGCAGTCCATTGTTGGCATAGTCTGGCACGGGTTGGCAAGACCGGGCAAAATGACGGCCCGATGGGCATTCGGCGCAACCTTTTGTCTTATCGCTAGTTGTCACCCCGTGTCGCCGATTGTCACTTCCTGGCACGACAGCCCGGCTTCGCCTTTGGCTGCGCCGTGGCAAGCATCTCGGCTCTGCTCGATACAAGCCAGCGGAGGGAATCGAACCCACAACCGCCGCGGAGGCCGGCGAATGGCTCTCCCGAGGAAGTTCGATATTCCTGGTCATCTTGCGCTGGCCGTGATTCGCACTGGCCCCAGCAGGCCGGAGGGCTTCAACGCACCGCCGGCGCGGTACCGCAACGCAGTGCGAGTCAGTCGCTGCTCCGCGGGCTTTTTCGCGTCCCCGAGCAGTCGATTCGTCCAAAGGTTGGCTACCTTGATCTCCAGTTGGTTGCCTTTCTCTTTCAAGGCGTCCGTGATATCAAGCCGCCAGGGCGCACACCAGACTACCCCCAGCTTCTTCCCGTTCAGCACAACCTCGGCCATCTCATGCACCACGCCAAGGTCGAGGAAAACCCGTTGCCCCCATACTTTCGGAGAATCAAAGGCCTTGCGATATGCCGCAATACCGGAATAGTGCCTGATACTGTCCTCGGCCCGCTGGGCCCAGTCTTGAAGCGTTTCAAACGTGATCTTTTCCGGTCCGCCCCATTTGGGATCGAAAGAGACCTCCCATGGCCCGTCCAGGGTTATTATGGGTTCCGTCTTGGGAAAGTTCACTTTGCCTGAGGCTGTCGGCGTCTTGGAGGCGTCGTTGCGTGGGAAGACCACGAAGAAGCTCTGCCAGGGCTCGAACAGCATTGGAATGGTCGTTCGTTCGCTCACCTGTTTGTACTGCGGGAGAAGGCGCGTTGTTCCTGTCACCGGGTCCCACAATTGGGGTTGGCCCTTGTCCACTCTGAATGTGCAATCCGCCTGAGTCGCTTCGGCCGACTTGTTGGACAGGAAATAGACCTCGCGATCATTAGTGTGACGGTGTCCCTGGCGAATTGGTCCGGTCGCCACAAAATCCTCGCTGATGCCCATCTTCTTGAGCACGGAAGCCGCGGTGTCATAGTCTGGATATAGCCCCTCTGAAGTGCCGCCTCCCCAGTAGACCGCGCCTCGTCCATAACTGTGCTTGGTGACCTCGCCCGGCGATTCAAGGCCGCCCCAGAGCTTCACTGCCAGTGCCCGAAGTTTCTTGTCGCATGCCGGATAGTCCGAGAGGCTCGGTGATTTGACGGGAGGCGAACCCAGAACGGTCGCGCCGGCTTTGACCAGGTCGCTGATCTTGGTTAGCAGTTGCGGTGTCATGGTCGGAAAGCGTGGCAAGACCATCAAGCGATATGAGCTGCCGCCTGGAAAGCTAATCAGGCCGTCCCTGACCTCGGCCCGGTTCATCAGGATACGCGGAGAGCATCCGTCAAAGCCGTAGCCCTTTTTGTCCGGCAACCTGGTCCCGGCCTCGTTGAGGGCACTCGGTGGTGGCAGGAAAACCTGCGGCGCGCCTTCGGGGGTCAGGTAGAGGATATCCGATACCGTCACCCCCTGCTGCATCAGATGCGAACACCTCGCCAGATACTCGTGGTAATCCCTTATGAGAGGCCAGAACGTCTGCTTTCGGTTCCAGAACACACCGTAGGGGCCGAAGGTCATCCCGGGTGCATCCTCGTTCGGCTGGTGAGCAAAACCGTGAATAGAAAACTTGTTGATCCCTATGGCGAATGCCCAGTCGCTCTGATTCTTGAGAACCCACGGCGTGCGCTGCCAGTTTCCACGACCGGAAGTAAATGCTTCGGCGAGAACAACAGTTTTGCCCATTGTGTGGGCAACCGACGCGGCTTCAATACAACTAAAACCGGATTGAAAACCATCGAACCAGAACTCACCGGCTGGAAAGTCAGCGTACGATCCGAGGTCGAGGTCGCCGGCCGGGTTCATGTCGTACGGCTCGATCATCAACCGGAGCCCTCGCTCATGACACAGTTTCTTCAACTCGGCCGCGTGGTTTTCGAGTAACAACTCCTGACACACCTTGCGGACATCCCAGAGGAAACGCTCGGTCTGCTCACGCGAACCAACAACGCAGCCGGTGTAGCTTGTAAAGTATGGCCAGGCATCGTAACCGCGTCGCTTCTTGAACTCCTCGCGGAATCCGGGTGTCCAGTTCTGGCTGCTCATCTCCCAACTGTCGGCATCGAGTGCGACGAACCCGACCTTCCTGTCTGTCGGGCGCGGACCGATCTCCTTCAACAGCGGATCGAAGAATGCCTCAAAATGCGTCTGGAGCGCCTTCTTGCTGAACTTGTCCGACTCCAGGCCAAGCCCCGCGGCGGGCGCGGGACGCGTGTTCGCTCCCGTGGAACGTACGCCGAGCCGGACAATCGTCCACTCCCCTGGCGGAACGTCCCACACGAGCCGCCCATCCGCCTTTAATTTGCCGGTCAAGTCAATGATGGCATTCGGGTCGATCACCTGCGCCGCTGTTGCAGCAGGATAACTGGCTGGTGACGGCAGGTATGGCCGCACACCTCGCATGGAGGTGAACGGGTTGCGAATAAAGAGAGCCTTCTCTTGAATGTCCGCAATCACCGGCTCACGATGAGGAAACGCGAATACGGCGACATCTTTGTAAAACTCGCTGATTTCCTTACGCATTTGCGGCGTCTGGTTGCGGTGGTAACGAGAAATACGCGGCTTCGGCAGCGGCAGGATCTGATTAAACTGTGCCGGCCCCTTTGCGCTGACCGTCGCCGGGACCAAGTGCTGCATGGATTGCTCTGCCCTTATCCAGGGACCGCCCGTTCCGGTCCAGCCGGGGCCCGTGATGGTGGTGAACTCGAGGCCGAGACGCTCGCATTCGTGGACAGTGTGGACGAATTGCTTGCGCCATTTCTCGCTGAGGTATGGTGTGCCGCCAAAGCCAATACCCCCGACGCTGCAATCCATCCGTAGCACGCCGCCAATTCCGGCCTTTTTCATCGCTTCAAGGTCCGCAGTGGTGCCCTCAATGGAATAATGCCCATCCTGACAGGTCCAGTAAACCCAGGGACGAGCCGCATCGGGCGGGTTCCGAAAGCTTTCTTCGAGTTCGGCAGCGCTGGCGATGCTGACTGAGGCCCCGAAGACAATGGTTATGATCAGTTGGCTAATTTTCATCACAATCTCATGCAGGATGGGTTTCGCATCGAAACACTGATCGCCGATCCGATATGCGCCGTTTGCCTGTCGGCTGGCGACCGTCGTCGGCCATTTCCATCATCGTATCTTACGCTCGCGACCCGGCAAGCGCATTCCGGGGTTCCGAGCCCCGCAGGAACCCGCCGGACAGCGTCACAGCCCAGATTCGTTTGCTCGGGGAGGTATTCTTGCCACCAACGGATGGCCGAGTTACCGATGCCGAAATCGGTGACGTCGGTGCCGAAAACGGTGCCGGAAGGCAGTCCACGAATGGCACGTGTTGTCACGCTCCGGCACAACCGACCCGTTTGGGCGGCTTGCCGCGAGTCGCCCCAAGTCTTGGGGGTGTCGCGAGAAAGGCGCGGTTGTCGCCGGTTGGCACGTGCTGTCACTTCCTGGCACAACAGCCCGGCTTCGCCTTTGGCTACGC
>JAUWQU010000740.1 GCA_030610965.1 Phycisphaerae bacterium | reverse complement strand
TCTCAGCACGATCTACTTCGCGTATCGCAAGTCGAAGACCGACTACTTCCACCTGATGGCCATGGACTCGGACGGCGGCAACGCCACCGAGCTGACCGACGGGCCGTTTCACGATTACTTCCCCTGCCCGCTGCCGGACGGCGGCCTTGCCTTCATCTCGACACGGTGCAAGGCCCGGTACCTCTGCTGGCGGCCGCAGGCGTTCGTGCTGTTCCGCATGGACTCAGGCGGCGGGAACATCCGCCCGTTGTCGTATGCCAACGTGAGCGAGTGGACCCCGTCGCTCATGCGCGACGGACGCGTCATCTGGATGCGCAGCGAGTACATCGACAAGGGCGCCAACTTCGGGCACACCCTCTGGGCGATCCGGCCGGACGGCACGCACCCGGAGTTGGTTTTCGGCAACGACACGCGCAACTGCTACGCCAACGGCATGCAGGTGCCGGGCACGTCGGAGATCAGTTGCACGCTGGTTGCCCACGGCGGCGACCTCAACGGCCCGATCGCATTGATCGACCTGAAGAAGGGCCCCTTCGATCCCAAGGCCATCACAAAGATAACGCCCGACGTGCCGGCCCAGTATCACATGAGTTGGATACGCAACGAGTGTTTCCGCGATCCGGTTCCGATCAGCCGGGATTACATCCTGTGCAGCCACGCTCCGTACAATGTTTTCGGGCTCTGGGTGATCGACCGCTACGGCAACCGCGAGATGCTCCACCTCGACCCGTCGATCGGCAGCATGTGCCCGACGCCTTTTCGCAAGGCCGATCCTCCGCCGGCCATGGCCGAACTCGAGCCGAGCGCCTCACGCGACGGACAATTCGTGGTCGCGGACGTCTACCAGGGCATCGCGTCGAAGGTCAAACGTGGGCAGGTCAAGTACCTCCGCGTCTGCGAGGAGGTGCGGTCCGAGTTGATTCGCCTGCCCAACGGCGAATACCAGAACGATCACAGTCCGTTCATGGATTGGTACGCCACGCCCATCCACAAGGTGAGCGGGCCGTACGGCTGGCCCAGCTATGTCGCCAAGGGGACCCACGGCATCGTGCCCGTCGAGGCGGACGGTTCGGCCAACTTCCGCGCCCCGGCCGGCAAGGTGCTCTATTTCCAGGCGCTCGATAAAGACTTCAACGAGTTGCAGCGGATGCGAAGCGTCGTTCAGTTGCAGCCCGGCGAGACGCGAGGCTGCATCGGCTGCCATGAAGACCGCGCCACGGCGCCGCCGCGCCAACCGGCGACGGCCGCGCAGCGAGAGCCAAGCCGGCTCGAACCGCCACCATGGGGCGCCGGGCCATTCGCCTACGAGAAGGTCGTCCAGCCGGTATGGGACGCCAAGTGCGTCTCCTGCCACGACGCCAAGGATAAGGACAAGATCGACCTGACCGGCGCCCTCGACGCCGAGCGCGTGCCGGCCTCCTATCGCACGCTTATCAGCCAGGGCTGGGTCCACTACTTCGACTGGCGATATAACATCGAGCACGCGATAGCCGAGCCCCGCTCGTTCGGCACGCTCAAGAGCAAGCTCTGGAAGGTGCTCGACGCCGGGCATTACGACGTGAAGCTCACCACCGAGCAGATGCGGCGCGTAAAGTGCTGGATCGACCTGAACTGCCCCCTCTGGCCCGATTACCAATTCCGCCCCGAGCGTCCGAAATCGGCCATCGTGTCGAAACCGTAATCCGCTCAGATGGATGCGCCAGTAACTGGTTTACCCGGTTTGCGCCCAACTCAATGTCATTCCAAGCTTGCCTGGGGTACAACTTTGATGTTGGAGATGGTCAATGATATCGGTACTGCTGTGTGTGGAGAGGACTGATGAGCAACTGGAAAATGACCTTGTTGATGTCGGCCCTGCTGCTCGTGGCGACGACCGGTTTGGCCCCGGGGGCGACGGCGGGAGATCTGCTGCGGGAATCGGGCGTCAGCGGGGGGGTGGCGGTGCATGTGGGTTGCGGGGCCGGCCGGCTGACCGCGGCGCTCTGCGCCGATGACAAGCTGCTGGTCCATGGGCTCGATACCGACGCGGCGGACGTCGCCAAGGCCAAGGCGCATATCGACTCGTTGGGGCTGTACGGCAAGGTCTCGGCCGAGCGGTACGACGGGAAGAACCTGCCCCACGGCGACAACATCGTCAACCTGATCGTAATCGAGAACGCGGGGCGACTGACCGCGAAGGAAGTCGCCCGCGTCCTGGCGCCCAACGGTGTGGCGCTGGTCAAGGGCGACGCCCTGAAGTTCACCGCCGCGGGCCTCAGCAAGACCGGCGGCCTGGCCGGCTGGGGCGAGGACACCAAGCCGGGGCCTCGGGAAATCGACGAGTGGACGCATTTCCGGTACGACGCGGCGGGCAACGCGGGCCGCAACGACCAGAAGGTGGGCCAGCCCCGCCGCCTGCAGTGGTACGCCGGGCCGAGGCACACGCGCCATCACGACTCGCTGTCGAGTTTCAGCGCGATGACCTCCAGCGGCGGGCGGGTCTTCTACATCCAGGATGAGGGCGAGATATCCGTCATCCACCGCCCGCCGGACTGGAAGCTCGTCGCCCGCGACGCGTTCAACGGCAAGCTGCTGTGGAAACGCGATATCCCCACGTGGATGACGCACCTGTACAACTTCCGCGCCGGGCCCAAGCAGTTGCCCCGACGCCTCGTCTCGGTCGGCCGGGAAGTCTTCGTTACGCTGGGGTTCACCGCGCCGGTAACGAAGCTCGACGCCGCCACGGGCAAGACGCTGATGACCTACGACGGGTCGGCCAAGACCGAGGAGATCATCCACCACAAAGGCATGCTGCTGGTGGTCACC
>JAUWQU010000628.1 GCA_030610965.1 Phycisphaerae bacterium | reverse complement strand
GACGGTCATTAACCCCGATACCACTGAGGCTACATTGCTGCACGCCTATGGATACGTCGACCAGGGCGTGGTGCTGTCCATCCCGGACGGTTCGGCCAATTCCGGCGACGTGGTGGTCTTGCCTATATCGATTGTGAACGTCGACGGCCTTCGGGCCGCGGACATTACCGTAACCTTCGATTCCTCGGTGCTTTCGGCCCAAAGCGTCCAACTCGGCCCGCTTGCCGTCGGTTGGGGGTCGTCCTTCAATACCTCGACGCCTGGGACGGTCGTAATTTCCATTGCCAGCGCCACGACCGTCAGCGGCAGCGGCGACCTGGCGAGGATAACCTTCAGCGTCGTGGGCAGCCCCACCACGCAGACGGCCGTGACAATAGACAGCGCATCACTGAATGACGGGGCGATCGCAGCCGACCTCGATCCGGGGCTGTTCACGGTCCACGGTGTATTCGACGTTTCCGGGGCCGTCACGTACTTCACCGGCGGCGGGCCCGTGCCGGGCACTACCCTCGGAATGGTCGGCGTCGGCGTGCATTCCGACGTGACCGACGATCTCGGCGCGTATGCGATCACAGATGTGCTAACAGGCTCGTACGTTCTGACGCCGACCAAGGATGACGACATCGCCGAGATCACCGCATACGATGCATCGCTGGTCCTTCAGGCATCGGCGGGGCTGCTGAGCCTGACGGCCAATCAGGCCCAGGCCGCCGACGTCAATCACAACGGATCAGTTAATTCCATGGACGCCGCGTATATACTAGAGGCCTCCGTCGGCCTGTTGACAGTTCCATTCCCCGGAACGGCGAATACCTGGGAGTTCGTGCCCGCAACCAGGAGCTATCCGCTGCTCAACAGCGACCAGACCGGGCAGAACTTCACGGCCATCCTCCTGGGCGACGTGTCGGGCAACTGGCAGCCCTCCCCGCCGCTGGGAGCCATCGGGAACGCGATGACCCAAACCCTGAACGCGGACTGCTCGCTGACAATTGGCCAGGTTGAAGGCCAGGCCGGTCAGACGGTCGTCGTGCCCGTAGAGATAGACCGTGCCGGGCATGATGTCTACGCCACCGACCTTGTTATAACCTACGACCCTTCGGCGCTGGAGGTGGAAGACGTATCGCTCGGCCAGGCGGCCGGGGGGATGTTCTCCGCCATCAACTTCAGCAAACCTGGCGTTATTCGAATGGGCCTGGCGAGCTCGCAGCCGATGTCGGCCGACGGCGCACTGGCGGAGATAGTCTTCCACGTAACCGGCACACTGGCTGACCCGGCCATTGTGGCCATGGTGGCCGGCCGGGTCAACGAGGATCAGGTGCAAACCAGCCTCTCCGGCGGCGTTGTGCGCGACACGCTCGGGCCTGTGCCCGAGATGGTCGAACTTCATACTACGCCCGCCGGGCAATGGTTGGAGGTCCGCTGCAGCGAGGGCCTCTCGGCCGGGCCGGCAATCATCATGACAGACATAGCCACTGGCTTGCCCGTAGACCAGGCCGACATGTCTGTGGATTACGATCCCGAAACCCGAACGGCGGTCTGGACATTCCCAGGCCTGCCCAATGCCCGGTTGCCATACGGCACACTATACACAATCATCGTCCCGGCCACCCAAACCACCGACCTTGCCGGCAACATGCTGGACGGCAACGCCGACGGTTTGGCTGGTGACGACCTGTCAATTAACCGCATGGCCGCCTTGGCGGGCGACGCCACGCTCGATGGCAGCGTTGGCGCGGTGGACTATATCGCGCTCAAGCAGAACTTGGGGACGGTAGGCGCGGCCACATGGGGCAACGGCGACCTTGATGGTAACGGGAACGTGGACTGGTATGATCTCCGGACGATGATCGCGAACTTCGGGACGTCGCTCGGGGCCTTACCAGAACCAGCCTCTGCGGGTGGCGCACCCGCACAGACTGATTTGGTCCAAGCAGATGCCTCAGAGTCATCGGAACCGGCCGTGTTGACCAGTCCTGTGACAGAGAATAGCGAATCCGATGTACTTTCTATTGCGGTCAGCCTGTTCGACAGCCGTGTTTCGTCAAACCAGAGGCGTGTGTCGCCCCTGGCCGTGGGGCCGAACAACGTGTCGCCGCTACAGCGCTTGGCCGTCCGTATCCACCCGCTGTTGACGGCCAACCTGCCTTCTCCAAGCTTTGGCAACGCAGACCCAGCGGTTTCGGATGTTCTCCAACTGGCCTCCCCGTGGTGGCCAGGCGACTCGCCCAAACACGAGTTGCCTGATGAACCGTGGATGACCAGCCTGGACATGGACATTACAGGCAAGCCGCGCAAGGGCCGGTTGGATCCCATTGGGCCGGACGTACTGGCGGTTGGCAGGTAACCACGGAGCGGCGGATCAGGGCCGCTTACCACCTAACTTGTCATTCTACACAAAACCTCCATTTGCCGGAGATCGACGCTGAATCGGCCATTCAACCCGCCAAAGGCCAGCAAACGCTCCTGACCTTCTGTCCCCTCTCTGTTCCCCTCACGGCTGCGATCTCTTCCGATGAAGGATCCCATCCAGGATGACGTAGTCCTGCATTAGGTCTGTCTCATCGCGAATGAACCGGCGCATCCACCCGAGGGCCTTTAGAGCGTCCGCCTTGGGGCTGAGCCCGTGCCCATGAGCGTAGTTGTTCCGGAGGTCAGCCATCCTTTTGCATAGGGCCAGCGTCTTCGGCGTGAGGGTCTTGTTCCTCTGGAGGATCTTACGGATCTGCGAGATCTTCTGTTTCCGGGTGCCGCCGCAGGGCTCCGCTTTGTCTCGCTGGAACCTCTCCAACGAAATACCACACATTGCAACGCAGGCGTAGAAGTGGCCATCCACGAACACGTCTCTGGCCTCTCTCAGCAGGTGGCAATAGGAACCTGCCTCTATGAGCAGCGGCAGCAGTTGGCAGAGCCTCAGCTGTTTCTCATGATCCAACGCCTTGTCGTCAAGGGACCCAGAAGCGGATTTCGGGTGCCGTGCTTTCGAGCCTTCTGACGACTTCTTGCCCAACTCCAGCTTGGCGTTGTTGGGCCGGAAGTCCGCATAGGCCGCTCTTGTTCCGCCATAGACCCTAACAGCCCGTTTAGGAATACCCAATTGCTCGGCGCGGCGTCAGGCGGCTAGAAGTCTCGGTTGCGATGGGCGGTTTGGACCGATGATGCGCGGAAGAGCGGCCAGGAGCGCATGAACGGCCTTCACAGGACACATACTGGACCACATTTCGCCAAGAATGGCGCCACGTCGCCGCCCCAGGCCGTCCTGCAGCGTCCGAGGCTTACCGAGACCGAACGCCTCGCGCATCACCAGCGCCAGATTGAACCCGGCTACGT
>JAUWQU010000809.1 GCA_030610965.1 Phycisphaerae bacterium | reverse complement strand
GTCGCCAAGCGCCTCGGGCTCAGCAAGCGAATAGTCGCGGCCGCGAGGCGACACCTGGACACCACGGGCAAGCAGTTCCGCCGGGCCATCCGCGCCACCGGCCAGGCGAGGCAGGTGGCCGAGGAAGCCCGCGCCCAGGCCCAACAGGCCGAGCTGGCCGCCAAGGCCCAGCAGGAGACGTACGAGTCCAAGCTGGCGGACCTGCACCGGCTCCAGCGCGAGTTCGAGACCTGGCTGACGTCACTGGGCGAGCTTCGGCCCGGTGACGAGGTAATGGTTCCCTCGCTGCAAAAGCCAGGCCGGCTCGTGAGGCTGGAGCTTCACAGGCAAGTCGCGCTGGTCGAGGCGGACGGCGTACAGGTCGAAGTGCCGCTCAAGCAGCTCATGCCGGACCTCGGCCAGCAGGCCGTGAGAGAGCAGATCGCCAAGCTCCGCCAGCAGATCCTCGACCAGGCCGGCCAGACCGAGGTCATCCGCGCCGAGGCCGAGCACGCGCGCCAAGAGTATCACCGTTCGCTCCAGCAGCAAAAGCAGCGGGCCCGGCAGTTCGACACCTGGCTCGGCGCGATCGGCCGGGTGAAGATCGGCAACGAGGTCCCCATCGCCCGCAAGCCCGGCAAGGGCGTGATCAGCCAGGTGGACCTTCTCGGGCTGCGAGCGACCGTCGAGACGTCTGAGGGCGAGATGACGCTGTCCATTCAGGACATCTTCCCGCAGACGGGCCCGTGGGCGCCGCGCCATCACGAACCGCATGGCGGCGAGGATTCCCGTCGAGGTCGGCGGCGCGGGCAAAAAGGCGACGACCGCCCCGCCCAGCGAGGCCGGCAGGACCACGGCAGCCCGAGTCGCCAGGGCGCGCCCGCTCGCGGCGAACGAGCCCCCAAAGAGCCCCCAAACCGTCCGATGGACCGCGCTGCCACCAGCGGCCGCGCCGCGGAGGCAAAGCTAAAGGCCCTGATGGCCCTCGAGCCCGGCGAGCAGGTCTACGTCGTGCCGTTCCGCAAGCGGGCGACGCTGATCCGCGTCCTTGCCGATAAGGACCTGGCCGTCGTCCAGTCCGGCATCTTCGAGATGCAGATACCCCTTATCGACCTCGAACCGCTCAGCAGCCCCCCCGCCGGCGAAGGCCGGGGCCCCGGCAAGAAACGCGGCAAAAGCGGCGAGAAGAAGCAGAAAAACAGGACCGAGCCGCAGGCAGGCCAAGAGGAGGAGGCCGGCCCCCCGGACTCAACCGGCCAAGCTGCGACAGATGGCCCGCAGGATGGTCCGTCCGCGCAATGAGCGGGGCCAAGCGTCCAACCGCGGCGCTCGGCCCCATGATCCCGGTCACTGCGTCGCATTCGCAGGCGAAGGGCGATACTTCCACTATTGATATCGGACATGACCGGGCAAAGGTTCACCGAAAAATGGCCCGGGTCAGGCATGACTTACCGCCGGGGAGTCAGGGCATTCGCCGACACCCGTTTTCGACGCAACCGGGCGGGCTCGGAGAGGGTTAAAGGTGCGTAGCGGTACGTTCTCTCGATGCAGTTCGAGGAACCGTCACACAGGCGTACAGGAGCCCATTCATGCGGAATATGCCAAACAGGCCGACATCACGTAACATCACACGCCGCAGGTTTCTTCGTCGCGTCGCGACCGGAGCCGCGGGATTGATAGGAGCCGTCGCAATGAAACCAGCGATAGCCGCCGCCGCGAAGGCAGCCGCCGCCGCCGCCGAGAAAGCCAGGCCCAACTTCGTTTTTATCCTCGCCGACGACCTCGGCTGGAAGGACCTTGGCTGTCAGGGCAGCAGCTTCTACGACACGCCCTACCTCGACCGCCTGGCCGCGACGGGCACGCGGTTCACCAATGCCTACGCCGCATGCCCCGTCTGCTCGCCGACGCGAGCGAGCATCATGACCGGCCGCTATCCGGCCAGGCTGCACCTGACGGACTTCATCGGCGGCGGGCGGAACGCGAAGCTCATCACGCCGAAGTTCCTCGGCCAACTCCCGCTGAAGGAGGTAACCATCGCCGAGGCGCTCAAGGAGGCCGGGTACGCGACGTTCTTCGCGGGCAAGTGGCACCTTGGCCGCGAGGGATACTGGCCGGAGGACCAGGGCTTCGACGTCATCATGGGCGGCAACGACCGCGGCGGGCCCTACGGAGGCAACAAGTACTTCTCGCCTTACGGCAACCCGCGCCTGCCCGACGGCCCGCTGCGGCGGCGGCTGGAGGCGTTCTGCCGGGCCCATTCCTTCCGCTGCGACGACATCCTGCTCTGGCACACCGACAACCACCTGGCCAACGCGGGCGTCGTGGGCCCCACGCGATTGCTGCGCTACGTGATGATCAGCGACAGCCTGCTGGCCCACTGCACCGAGGGCGAGGTGGCCGCCGTCTTCGCCCACGAGGTCGGCCACGTGCGCCGCCACCACCTGAGCTTCTACGTCGTCTTCGCCGTCGCCTTCCTCTGCTTCTACGCCAACCTGATGGACCTGGCCGCAGTATTCGGCTGGGTGGCGCCGCTCG
>JAUWQU010000530.1 GCA_030610965.1 Phycisphaerae bacterium | reverse complement strand
CAGAGCCATCGGCCATACCAAGCCAGGGGCATGCCCCAGAACTCCTGCGTCCGGCCGAACTTGACCACGACGCGTGGGATGGGCGCCCGGTGCGGCTCGACGGCCTCGTAGAGGCACGTCGCCGCGAAGAAATCATGCTTGAACACGCGTACGCGGCGGTAAGTCAATTCGCGCAGCGCGATCGTTTCCGGCGGCACGCGGCGGAGGGCGAAGAGTTGCACGTTCTTGCTGCGTCGGGGCATTGTTGCCGCAAATCACTTGAAATAAGATGGTTACTCTACTGTTCGGGGCCTGTTCCCAGGGCATGTTCTCAGGAGCTGTCCTGCTACCTACTACCTTCTCTAATCGCGTTTCGGATGTCCTCGGCGAAGGCTTTGGCGGCCTGTTCGACGGCTTTGTGCCAGGGCAGGTCGGCGTATTGACCTTGGCGATGGGCGAAGATCACGGACCTGCTGGCGTTTACGATCGCGCCGGTGCCGTCGTCGTTGAACGAGGCCGCACAGTCCGCGGCCGAGGCGCCTTGGGCGCCGTAGCCGGGCACGAGGAATATCTGCCGGGGCATCTGTTGGCGAAGCCGTCGGGCCTCGTCGGGCCAGGTGGCGCCTACGACCGCGCCGAGGCTGCTGTATCCGCGCCGGCCGACAAGGCCCGCCGCGTCGCCGAAGCCGGCGACGAGGTCGGCCATGTGCTCGTAAAGCTTCTTGCCGTCGGCGTTTTGGAAGTCCTGCACCTGCCCGGCCGAGGGGTTGGACGTTCTGACCAGGGCGAACGCGCCCTTGCCCTCTGCGGCGCATACGTCCAGGAATGGCTTCAGGCCGTCGATGCCGAAGTACGCGTTGACGGTCAGGCTGTCGGCCTTGTCGGCGCCGGCGAGGTGGCCGGCGGCGTAGGCCTCGGCCGTCGAGCCGATGTCGTTTCGCTTGGCGTCGCCGATGACCAGCAGGCCCAGTTGGTGGGCCCAGCGGACGACCTGGTAGTACGTCTCGACCCCGCCCGCGCCGTAGGCCTCGAAGTAGGCCGACTGCGGCTTGACGGCCGGGACGTGGGGGGCCACCGCCTCGAGGACCTGCCAGCAGAACTCGGCGATCTTTGCCAGTTGCACAGAGGCGTCGGCGCCCGCGCCGGCGGAGATGGCCTCGGGAAGCCGGTCGTACCTCGGGTCGATGCCCACGCAGACCGGCGAGCCCTTGGCGTCTATGGCGTCCAGCAGTCTATCGGCGAAGTTTGCGGTTGTATCCGGCACAGCCGGCTCCTTGTCCAACGGGCAAGCGGGCCCGGTTTGATTAAGCGGTTCTCGATGGCACCTTTATACCCGGCGGACCCGACGCGAGCCAGCCCGCAGCGGTCAAATCCGCGGATCAAACCCGCCGCGCCGGCCTTGCTCGGCAACCCGGGCTATGGTAGGATGGAAAGACTTAGGAGAAGCATCTATGACAGATTTCCAATCGTCGCGGGAGGCCATCGAGTCTCTCAGCGCCCGGATCGTCGCCATCCGGGACTCTCTTTGACTACCCTGCCCAACAGAAACGGATGGCCGAGCTCGAGCGCCGCATGGGCGTGCCGGGCTTTTGGGACAATCAGGAAACCGCTCAGGAGTTGGTGGCGGAGCTAAAGAGCCTTCGCGGAGTCCTCACGCCGGTCAGCCAACTCACGCAGCGGATCGAGGACGTCTCGGTCCTGGACGAGTTGGCCGTCGAGGCAGACAGCGGGGCGGAACTGAAGGAGGTGGCCGAGGAGGTCGAGAGCATCTCGGCCGCGATGGACCGGCTGGAGCTCCTGACGATGTTGTCCGGCCCGCACGACTCGGGCGACTGCTACTTTTCGATCCACGCCGGGGCAGGCGGCACCGAGAGTTGCGACTGGGCCGAGATGCTGCTTCGGATGTACCTGCGGTACTTCGAGCGGGCGGGCTATTCGGTAAACGAGGTAGACCGCGTCGAAGGCGAGGAGGCCGGCGTGCGCTCGGTGGCCTTGCAGATCAGCGGCCCGTACGCGTACGGGTATTTGTCGTGCGAGCGCGGCGTTCACAGGCTGGTGCGGATAAGCCCGTTCGACGCCCAGAACCGCCGGCACACGAGTTTCGCGTCGGTTGACGTGTTGCCAGTGCTGGGCGACGTCGAGGTGGAGGTGGATTGGGACAAGGACGTTCGCGAGGACGTGTACCGCGCCAGCGGGGCAGGCGGGCAGCACGTGAACAAGACCTCCAGCGCCGTACGGCTGACGCACCTTGCGACAGGCATTGTCGCGGCCTGCCAGAACGAGCGGAGCCAGCACCAGAACCGCGCCCTGTCGCGGAAGATGCTAATGGCCAGGCTTTATCAGTCGGAGGTGGCCAAGCGTGACGCGGAGTTGTCGCGGATGTACGGCGAGAAGGGCGAGATCGCCTTCGGCAGCCAGATCCGCTCGTACGTGCTGTACCCGTACCAGTTGGTTCGCGACGAGCGGACGGACCTCAAGGTCGGCCAGACCGACAGGGTTCTGGACGGCGACTTGCAGGAGTTCATCGACGCCGCGCTGCGTCTTAAGCTCTCGAAGAAGCAGAAGGAGTAGGCCCGGCCGGGGGCGGTCGGAATATGTTTGTTTGGGATTTGTTGCTTGAGGTCTGCCTGCCGGTAGGCGGGTTTGGAGCTTCGCCGGGGCGGCGAGTTGGCACCGCCAGCCGACGGCGCCTGTCCGGCTCGGCGGTCAGGTCGGGTGTTGCGGAAAATGAGTTTTTGAGGTATCTTATACTGCTGCGCTGCTGACGCGCGCGTCTCTGGCGTGTCTGCATTGATAGGACGTGAATGGCTGCGACTGCTCCGCGGCGGGCGGAGGAAGGTCGGCGGCCAGGCTAAACCAAATTGGAGAACGAGGCATGTACGAAGGGATAACGCGTCGAGGGTTTCTCAAGGCGCTGGGGCTGGGGACTGCTGCGGTTGTGTGTCTGGGCGGCATTGCCCTTGGCCAGGCGACTCCTAAGACGTTCTCGGACGAAGAGGTCGGCAAGGCCATCAAGAAGGGCGTGGAGTATCTGCTGAAGTCGCAGGGGGCGGACGGCTCCTGGCCTGGCCACGGCGCGTACCCCGTCGGGCCGACCGCGATGGCGACGTACGCCCTGCTGGAAAGCGAGGTCTACCCGGCCAACGACCCGCGGATCAAGAAGGCTCTGGACTGGCTGGCCGCACGCCAGGCCCCAGGCCGGCTGGTCGCGGGCAAGAATGCCCCCAAGCAGGGAGGTGGGAGCTTAGACTGCTTCAAGACCTACTCGCTGGGTCTGCGCGCCAACGCCTTCCTTGCCGCGGTCAAGCGCGGGCTCAGCAACTACAAGAAGAATCTCCGCAACGACGTGGTCCAACTGATTTTGTCCACCAAGGACGGCAGCTACGGGTACAATTCGTACGGCAACGGCCAGAGCAGCGGCGACAACTCCAACAGCCAGTACGGCGTGCTGGGCGTCTGGGCCGGTGTGCAGGCCGACATGGAAGTGCCCCGCGCGTACTGGTACAAGGTGCTGAAACACTGGCTGGGTTGTCAGGGCGGCGACGGTGGCTGGAGCTACCGCACGGGCACCTCTACAGCCACCATGACGACGGCGGGCCTGGCGAGCATGTTCCTCTGCTACGACAACCTGCTGTACGACGGGTTCATCAAGTGCGACCTTGGCGATGACGGCCAGAAGATTCTCCAGCCATTGAATCGCGGCCTGGAGTGGATGGACAAGAACTACGGCGGCACCGGCAATCCCGGCGGCCGCTGGGGCTACTATTTGCTCTACGGCGTGGAGCGCGTCGGCTTGGCCAGCGGCTACAAGTACTTCGGCAAGACCGACTGGTACAAAACGGGAGCCAGTACGCTCCTGCGGTCACAGGGCGCCGACGGGTCGTGGGGGGCAGTGGTGAACACCTCCTACGC
>JAUWQU010000296.1 GCA_030610965.1 Phycisphaerae bacterium | reverse complement strand
CAGTGGGCCGGGGCCTGCAGCGGGTCGACTGCGGCGCTATCGGGGGCAGCAGTTACGAAAGGAAAGGGTCGGGCCATGAGATCACGTCTTTTCCACTGGCTGGTTTTCGTTTGTGTAGTCTGCGTCTTGGTTTGCCCTCATGGCCGGGTCCTGGCACAGCAGGAGATCTCCTGGGACGAGCCGGACCCTTTCGCCGATCACGTTCGCATCGAATCCATGTCGCTGAGCGTGAAAGTTCGCGGCCGGCTCGCGACGACGACGATGGACCTGGTCTTCGCCAACACCGGCATCGACGACACCGAGGGCATCCTGCAATGGCGGATGGCTCCCAACGCGGTAGTGCATGACCTGGTCCTGTGGGTCGAAGGCCTGCGCATACCGTGCGAGGTCTGTCCGCGCATCTCGGCCAGGGCGACGCACGACAGGATCGTCGCGGCCAAAATCGACCCGGCGATAGTAGAGTACGCCGGCGACGGCGTGTGGAACCTCTCGGTGTTCCCGGTCGTACGCGGCACTACCCGCAAGGTTCGGGTCGTGTACTCGCAGATGCTGAGCAACTCGAACTACATGCTCTACGCGGCGCCTCGTGTGACGAGCACTTCACCGTGCAGGCGCATCGGCAAGTTCGAGTTTGACGCCGAGATCGCCTGCCCCGCGGGCGTGAAGGACTTCCTCGCCAGTCGGGATATGGGCCTCTGCCGTAAGGGCCGTACCGCCACCAACCCGGGCGGCCTTGTCGCGGGGTTCAGGACCGATGAATATGCCGACGGCAAGAGCGTCTGGTTCTACTACATTTCCGCCAAGCCCCTGCCGCGGGTGCTCAGCGCCCCGGCCGAGATGGACCCCGACCGCCAACCAGGCGAATCGCGAGTGCATATCTGCGAACCCAACTCCCCGGAAAGCCTGTCCAGCCAGACGGTCAAGGCCCGCAACGTCGTCCTGGTGCTCGACGCGTCGGGCTCCATGGCGGGCGAGCCGTGGAAGACCGCCACCGCCGCTGCGAAGAAGGTGCTGGGCAATCTGACCGAACATGATCGCTTCAACGTCGTCGTCTGCGGGCCCGAGCCGAAGCTGTGGAAAGACGATCTTCTGCCCCCAACCCCGGCCAACCGGGACGATGTGAAGGCGATGATCGCCAAGACAGTCCCCGCCGGAGGCACCGACCTAGCGGGGGCACTGCGGGCCGCGACAAAATTCACCAAGAAAGGCCAACCGGCGGAGGTCTTCGTTATCTCCGACGGCTGGGACCAAGTGGCGGCGGAGTACTCAACCGCCAAGTCGCGGCCCAAGGACCCCAACAGGGCCAGACGCACCTCTCCGCCGTGCAGAATACTCGCCCTCGGTATCGCCGGGCGAAACCGCGGACTCGAGGAGTTGGCGCGATCTTCAGGGGGCCTCGCCGCGTTCGTCACGGACGCCTCGGCGATCGAGCAGGCCACGGATTTGCTGATCAAGCAGATGCGGCTAACGTACGTCCGCGAGTTGACCGTCCGCCGCACTGACGCGACGGACGACGGGTCCGCAATGGTCTTCGCCAGACATGCCGACTCCTGGCCGCAAACGGTCGGCTGGACGACCGAGACGCCCGACGAAGCCGCCAAGTGCAAGTACACGATATCCGCCATGGTCAACGGGCGAAGGGCCACGGTGGACTGCGATGTCGCATCCCTGGCAGAATATGACCCCAACTCGCTGACGAGCGAGGACGAGGAGATCATTCGACGAATTCACGCACACCTGACCTGTCAGACACGATATCCCCTGATCGAAAAACCGGGCTCGACGGCTGAGGACCTGGCCGAGTTCCTGGGCCTCTGCCGGCGGCGTCACATCGCCTCGAGCGGTTCGGCGCTGCTGGTGCTCGAATGGGACGTTCGGTATGCCAACCTCGGCATAGATCGCTCGCCAACGGTCCTGCGTAAGCACAACGACCTGCTCACAGAGGAGAAGATGGCGGGGCCGGATGAAAAGGATCCCGGCCGCCTCAAGCAGGAAAAGCGGTTCGAGAAGGAGTTGCGATCAGAACTGGACGCCCTGCAAGCCGAGGGCAAGCTGTTGGAAGCCCAGGAGAAGTGTGAGACCTCTATCTCCGCCTGGGATCAAAGGCCGGGATTCCGTCTATACCTGACGGCGGTTCGAGAATTCCTACGAATCCAAATCCAGCGGAGACACCGGAATAGACTGGAACGGGAAATGCGCAGGGTCAGGTTAAGTGCATGGCACAAGGCGCCGGCCGACTACGCTCCCCCACAGTCGGTCCCGACGGCCGCGAGGTTCGCCGTTGACGTCACGCCGGAGATGACCCCGGCCCAGCAGGACAAGCTCGCCGGACTGACGGCCGAGACACCGATGGTCGTGTTTACGAACAGAGAACTCCAGGGCGTATTCTGGCACCTTGAAGAGAATACGAAACTCGACATAAAGGTCTCCTGGTCGGCGCTGCGGGCAGCAGGCGTCGCGCGGGATGGGAAGCTGACTGTGGCCGTGGAAGAAGGCCTGGCCAGGGACACACTGAAAGCCGTTCTCTCGGCCGTCAAGTCGAAGGTGCCACTGGCATTCAAGGCCGACGGGGGAAGCGTGATCGTGACGACCGAGCCCGAACTGCCAAGGGTGCCGCTGCTGCGGTTCTACGACCTTCGGCCGATTCTGTGCGGGCTGCCCTGCCACCGGTTCCGGAGCGAGTGGGACCCGTTCTCATACCTCCACGGCGAGGCGGGAGGCGGCATCTTCGGCGACGGGTCGATCTACACCGACTCCGTCGGCGCGGGGATCTTCGGGGACTCAGAGCCCGGCGGCTTCGGGGGAAGTTGGGGCGAGAGCGGCCCAGACAGTGATCAAGTGACGCTGCAGGCCAGCCGGGGGGAAGCGTACGAGCCGGGAAGCGCCCTGGAGGTATCGTTCCGCGAAGGCATGGATGCCCCCTTCATCAGGCAGATCGGACAGGCGGGTCGGCACTCCAAGTACTACGAACCCTACCGGCGAGAGCCCAGCGAGCTTGCCAAGGTCTTCCCTGATCGCGGCAGAGTCGCGGCGAAGATCATCGACAGGATACTCGATACGCAGACGGACAACCCGAACCGCGCGTCTCGCGACGTTGACTGCTGGTATATCACGTCGGGCGGCACGGTGGCTGTGCGAAACTCCCCGGTAATGCACAAGCGAATCGCCAGGACCATCCGCCAGCTCAACGAGCAAACGCGAAACGGTAAGCTCACCGACGCCTACCTGCCGCACTGGCCAGAATCCATCTTCACCTGGCAGGCAACCATCGAGAAATGGACGGCCGGACTTCTGGAAAAGGCCCGCGCAGGCACGCTCTCGGAGTTCTCCTCGGCCCGAATAGAGAACCTCCCCGGCAGGCGGATGGTCCGCATCGGCGGGATATGGTTCGATGCGACGTTGACCACCGATGCGAGAATCTACACCGTCGCCCGAACCAGCCCGGCCGGGTTGGCGGTCAAGAAGGCCCTGGGCGCAAGCGACAAGTGCTTCTCGCTGATCGGCCCGGTGATAATCCCCGCCGGGGGCGACATGGCGGTCTGCCTGGACCGAGTCGGCATCCGCGACGAGAACGACCCGGACCTCAAACGCCTCCTTGCCGCCCTCAAAGCCGAACCGACAACCAGGCCGGAACCTTCAACCAAACCCGCGAAGCCAGCCCGATAACAACAGGTGATCCGAGCCCCGCCGAATGGGGCGATAGAGCCCGGCAGCAAGGATCCGGTTTCTTACTCCCCCTACTACCTATTACCTACTACCTATTCCCCTCTTTCCCCCTCACACCCGCACGCGGGCGAGGACTCGCAGGGCCCATTCAACCTGCCCTGCCGGCACGGCGGCGATTTCGTATCGGCCGTTGACCGGGACCAGATGCACGCTGCCGCCGGAGGCGCGGTAGAGCTTGCACGTTACGCCGATCTGCCCGGTGAGTTGCCCCACGGCGGCGCGGCCTTCGACGGCGGCCTCGCTCGGACTCAGCACCACCACGTCGCCCGGGAGAATCTCCGGGGCCATCGAGTCGCCATCCACGCGAAGCGCGAACGCGTCCGGGTAGCGTCGTTTGATTGCCCCGGCCGCGACGAACTCGACGGCGTCGCGATCGTCCGGGGCCGACAGCGTCACCAACTGCACCCCGGCCGGTGGCTGGGACTCTCCCTCGGCCGCGACGGCGGGGCGGACGGCGAGCGGGCGCTGCCCGACATGTCGAGCGACGAGGTCGGCAAGGGTTGTCAGGCCTGAGACATCCTCGGCCTTGCCCCAGAACATCGCCACCCCCGCGGCGGTCCGGCCAAGTATCGGAATCCACGCCTCCCGCCCGGCGTCGGCGTCCGTGGGGTCGTCGGGCGCGGCCGGCGTCGGTTGCGCCGGCTTGGCCGGGAACTTCCGCGCCTCGATGAGCAGGTACACAAACGCCCCCAGCGGCCCGGCCACGTCGGGGCAGTCAGCCAGGAGCCTGGCCGCACGACGCAAGACCGGATGGTCCTCGGCGGCCAGCGGCGCCGCTCCGGCTTGGCCCGTAAGCAGCCAGCGGAGGTCCGCGCCGGTTACCTCGGCAATGCGGACCAGGATATCCGCCGGCGGGACGCGGGCACCTTCGTAGTAGTCGTACGTGCTGGGCGATATGCCTAACTGCTTGGCAAAGGTGGACTTGCCTCGCGGCCCGGCCGTCTTTGTCCGCAGTTCGGCTATCCGTTGACAAACCTTGTTGGAGGGTTTCTTGGCAGATTCTTTCGCCATGGCGAATCACAATATTCGCAAATGCGAAAATTGTCCTTGACAACCAATCCGGCGTTAGTTTATAGGAGGGGCGACATCAGTACGCGATACGGGATGATTGTACGGGTCCAATCCGAAGAGGCAAGGGCAAAATGCCGAGACAGCCGCGATCCTCGTTGGGGCAGTTGCTGAAATCCGTCGAGGCGGACCTCGGTCGGCTCGGCCTGCAAGCGCAGTTGCTGCGCTACCTTGCCTACGAAAGGCCCGCCCGCCGAGGCGTAACTCCGGACAGATCGCATCGACTCGAATCCATGCGTCGCACAAGCCGGCCGGGGGCTTTTGACAGTTGACGCCCGAGGCGGCGGGCTCGGGCTATTCTCCCTGCCCGACCCGCCGCGCCGGGGTGTTCTCTCCGGCGCCTCGGGACCGTCACGTGGTCTTGAAGGTCTGGCCGCAGCCGCTGGGGTGGCGGGAGATCATGCCAAGGATACGCTTCTCCAGGCGGTGCTGGACGTAGTTGACGGCGGCGTCGTGGACGCGGTCGCAACTAAACCACGGATGACGCTGGCCAAACAGGTCCAGTAGCCGCTTCTTGACCTCGCTCTTTGTCAGCAAGCTCGTGGAATAGCAAGTGCCGTTGCCGTTGCCGGCCTCCGGCTGCTCGCGGGCGATCTCGCGGAGCACGCTCGGAAGGAACGCCTCGAGATCTTCAAAAGTCTCGCTCGCCACCCGGGTACACTTCCAGCCGGGACGCTTCTTCTTGACCATCTCCAGGATGAACGCGCGGGTCTGGGCCTTGTTCAAGAGGCTGGCCATGATGCACTCCGTTGTCTGGGGAGCCGGAACTCCGTTTCGCCGCCTTGATCGCATCTGCCGAAACACTTCCGAAAGTATTTTGCCAAAAGGCCCGGCCGGGCCTTCCAAACAATCCCCCAGCCGGGGGTCTGCTCTGAAAAGAAGGTCCTAGCCCCTAGCTCTTAGGTCTTAGGGTGGCAGAGCCTGCCGGCAGGCAGAGCCTCAAT
>JAUWQU010000413.1 GCA_030610965.1 Phycisphaerae bacterium | reverse complement strand
CGAGTCTTCCAGCACCTCGAACTCGCCGGTGACGTTATAGTGTTCGGCCAGACCCGCCAGGGGGTCTTTTCGCGGTGAATCGACCATCGCCGAAGCTAAGCCGTACTCAATCGCCTGGCTGGAGTCTGCCGTAAGCAACTTGCCCTCGGGCACCACCACTCGGAGCATTTCCCAGTCGGCCTTTGGGTTGGACTTTATCTCGCTGAGCCCCGGCGGGATCGTCACCCGCCCGCGGAAGTCGTTGGCCAGCACGTACTGCAACTGGCGGCTCTTCTTGTTGCGGACCAGCCAGACTTCCAGGTCGTCCGAGACCATAGACTGCGTCAGCGCCTCGCTGTACCCGTGCATCTTGGCGGACTCTCTCATCTCGGCGCGGACGACGGTTTCCTGCTTGTCCGGGGGCATGACCACGGTCACGCCCTTAGGTATGGTGAAGACGACGCCACAGTCGCCCAGCATGCCGACCGGCGTCATGACGATTTGGTCGCATGCCAAGGCGATCATCGACCCGGCCGAGATCGCCCGCGTGCGTACGTAGCAAACCACGCGCGTGTCCCGTGCTTCGGTCTTGAGCTGGCGGGCGATATTGTGGGCCGCTCCGGCCTCGCCGCCCCAGGTGTCCATGTCCAGGACGATGAGTTGGGCCCCTGATGCCTGGCAGCGGACCAACTTGCGACTGATGGCTTCGTAGGTCTTGGTGGTGATCGGCTCTCGCACGGGGATAACGAATGCGCGGGTGACCTTCTCGGGCAGCGGCGGCAACTTGCTCTGCCGGACGATCGGCGCGAACCAGCCTTCTTCGGTGACCTTAGCGCCCGGCTGCGTCGTGGCGGGCCGCGTTGCGGCAGGGGTAGTCGCGGCGGGCTTTGTGGCGGCGCCGCGGGCCAGGGCGCCGGCCAAACTCCCGGCCGCGCATAAAACAAGCAGCCACGACCCCCAGCAGCGGGGCCGATGGATTAAGCTTTGAATCGAACTGTCTGATCGTGCCCGCATATCAAATGGTATTCTACGCGGGCGGGCGGTCCGGAGGAAAGCGCTTTCGCCCGCTTGGACAAACACTTGTGGCATGCCCGGTTCCTGTCTCGCAAACATCGCACCCCGTTTGGACGTCCCGCCCGCTTGCGGCGGGTTCACCGGGAACAACAAGTCCTCGACAAAAAAAGGGGTGCGGCGCATCAGGCTCGCCGCGCCGCCCCGCTGGTTGTTCCTTTTGCCTGCTTCGGGTCGCCGCCGCCGTGAGCAGCGGCCGTTACCTGACCTGCGAGAGCTTCACCGGGCAGCGGTTCTTGGCCGACAGTACGACGGCTTCGAGGATCCGCTGGGTCTGGTAGGCGTCGTTGAAGTCCGGCAGCGGTACGACGGGCTTCTTGCCGGCCAGAACGTTGATGATGTCGGACGCCTGGTTGGTGAAGGAATGCTCGTAGCCCAGGATGTGGGCGTCGGGCCACCACGCGTCGGCGTATGGGTGGGCGCCGCCGTGCGTACACATGATGGTGGTCCAGCCCTGGACGCTTCGCTCGGCAGTGGCGTCGTAGTATTCCAACTCGTTCATCCGCTCGAAGTCGAAGCGGATCGAGCCTTTCTCGCCGTTGATCTCGCAGCCGTTTTGGTTCTGTCGGCCGGTGGCGAATCGCGTGGCCTCGAAGTTGCCGACCGCGCCGCCGGCGAAGTGACAGAGGAACAGGGCCGCGTCGTCTACGGTGACCTTGCCCTTGCCCGAGGCGCCCTTCTGACCCGCGGCGATTCCGCCCGCGGCCACGCCTTCCATCAGCGTGCGTTCCTTAACGAACGTGTCGAGCACGGCGCCGTCGATGCGGGTGATCTCATTGCCTGTGATGAAGCGGGTCATGTCCACGACGTGGGCGGCCAGGTCGCCGAGCGAGCCGGAGCCGGCCTTCTTCTTGTCGAACCGCCAGATCAGCGGAACCGACGGGTCGGCCCAGTCCTGGAGGTAGTACCCGCGGACGTGGCGGATGGTGCCGATCTTGCCTGCCTTGACCAGTTGGTGCGCCAGCGCCACGGCCGGGCAGCGGCGGTAGTTGTACCAAACGAACGTCTTGGCGCGTTTCTTCTTGGCCAGTTCGGCCATTTCGCGGGCCTGCTCTAGCGTGTGGGCGATGGGCTTTTCGCACGAGACGTTCTTGCCGGCCTCGAGGGCCGCGATGGCGACCGGGGCATGCATGAAGTTCGGAGTGACCACGTCGACCAGGTCGATCTCATCGCTCTTGACCAGCGCCTTCCAGTCCGTGGAGGTGTTCTGCCAGCCCCAGCGCCTCGCGAATGTCCTGGGCTTCTCCTCTGGCTGGCCGAAAACGGTGTGCATCACCGGCTCCAACTTCGGGGTGAAGAACTTTCGGACCTGCGACCAGGCGTTGGAGTGAGTCCGGCCCATGAAGCCTTGCCCTATCAGGGCGACGTTGAGTGCCTTGCGTTTGGCCATGGCGTGCTCCTTTTCTCTGAGAGTCGTTGTGTACGGGAACCGCGGCGATGTGCATACTATATGCGCCGGCTTGCGGCCCTGCAAGCCCAACGTGCGGGCTTCAACACACGGAAAGACTGTATGACGCTTATCTGCCCTGAACAGGCTGTCGCGGCCGCCTCGGCGATTGTGGCCGCGGCGCACTCGACGGCATCCGGCGGCCAGGCCGGGTATTCGCTGCCGGCCGTGTTCGCCTTCATCGGGGCGCTGCTTACTCTCGCGGCCTTGTTTTCGTACGTGAACGTCCGTTTCCTGACATTGCCGCGAACGACCGCCCTGATGCTAATGAGCCTGGCGGTCTCTGCCGTGCTGTACGCCCTGGCCCGTGGGCACGTGCCGCTGGCCGAGGGCGTGGAGGGCCTGGTGGCGGCCATTCCGTTCCGCCAGCTTCTGCTGGACGGGCTGCTGGGGCTCATGCTGTTCGCCGGCGCGCTGCACGTGGACCTCGGCGACCTTCTGGAGCACAAGGGCTTGATCGCGACGTTCGCGCTTCTGGGCACGCTGGGCTCGACGGCGGCAGTTGGGGCGATGCTCATGGGCGTCTCGCACCTGATGAACCTTGGCCTCGGATGGCTCGACTGCCTGCTGTTCGGCGCGCTGATCTCGCCGACGGACCCCATTGCGGTGCTTGGCATCCTCAAGCGCATCAAGGCCCCCAAGAGCCTCGAAACGCAGATCGTCGGCGAGAGCCTTTTCAACGACGGCGTGGGCGTGGTCGTGTTCATCACGCTGCTCAGCATCGCATCCGGCGGACAGGCCGGGCTGGGAACCTTCGCGGCCACCTTCGCCATCGAGGCGCTCGGGGGAATTGTGCTTGGTCTGGTTCTCGGCTACGCGGCCTACCGAATGCTCAGGACCGTCGACGACTACCAGGTCGAGGTGCTCATAACGTTCGCCCTGGCAAGCGGCGGCTACGCATTGGCCGGGGCGATCGGCACTTCGGGGCCTCTGGCGATGGTCGCCGCGGGGCTGCTGATCGGCAATCACGGCCGGCGGCTGGCAATGAGCGACCGCACCCGCGAAAACCTCGATACGTTCTGGGAACTCATCGACGGGATCCTCAACGCCGTGCTGTTCGTACTGATCGGCATGGAGGTCCTCGTGCTGACTTTCTCCGGCCGGCACATCCTGGCCGGGGCGATCGCCGTGCCGATGGTCTTGCTGGCCAGGTTCGTGACGATTGGAGTGCCGGTTACCGTGCTGAGGCATTGGACGCCGCTGGCGCCGCATGCCGTGCGAGTCCTGACCTGGGGCGGGCTTCGCGGCGGGATATCCGTGGCGCTGGCCCTGTCGTTGCCCGACGCGACAGGCCCGCAGAAGGCCACGCGCGTGACGCTGCTGGCGGTGACTTATTTCGTCGTGGCGTTCTCGATCATCGTCCAGGGCCTGACGATCGGCAAGCTCGTTCGCCGGGCAATGCGTTCGCATCCGTAAAGGCATAGCATTTGGAAAAGGGAGTACCAATGATTATAGGCGTGCCTCGTGAGATCAAGGCTGATGAGTACCGCGTGGCCATGCTGCCGGTGGGGGGCGAACTGTTGACCGCCGACGGACACGAAGTGCTGATGGAAAAAGGCGCGGGCCAGGGCAGCGGCTTCTCCGACGAGGAGTACGCCCGCGTAGGCGTTCGGCTGATCGACTCGGCCGAGGAGCTTTACGACCGCGCCGAGATGGTGATGAAGGTCAAGGAGCCCCAGGCGGAGGAGATCGCCCGGTTTCGGCGAGGGCAGGTTGTTTTCTGCTATTTCCACTTCGCCGCGTCTCGCGAGTTGACGGCCGGCTGCCTGCGGTCCGGTGTCGCCGCGGTGGCGTACGAAACTCTCGCCGATTCCCAAGGCCGGCTGCCGCTGCTGACGCCGATGAGCGAGGTCGCCGGCAAGATGAGCATCCAGGAGGGCGCCAAGTATCTCGAGCGCCCGATGATGGGGCGGGGTATCCTGCTGGGCGGCGTGCCGGGAGTCGCTCCGGCCAATGTGCTGGTGCTCGGTGGTGGCGTCGTCGGCAGCAACGCCGCCCGCATGGCCGCGGGGCTGGGCGCCAAAGTGACGATCATGGACGCGAATCTCGACCGGTTGCGATACCTCGACGAGACCATGCCCGCCAACGTCACGTGCATATACAGCGACCCGCACGCCGTGGCCGACGCGCTGCCGTGGGCGGACCTGGTGATCGGAGCGGTTCTCATGCCCGGCAGCTTGGCGCCGCGGCTGGTGCTTCGCGAGCAACTTGCGACGATGAAGCCGGGTGCGGTGATCGTGGAC
>JAUWQU010000344.1 GCA_030610965.1 Phycisphaerae bacterium | reverse complement strand
GCCTTGGCGCCGAGTTTGACGAACAAGACCACCACCCCGGTGATCAGCAGGCCGAGGACGGCCAGGCCGAACAGTAGGCTCACCTTCAACATAGAGTCTCTGGCTTGTGGCCGGCCGCTCATGGGCGGTCTGGCAGACTCCCTGCCGGCACTTTCGGCATAGGTGGAGCCGTCCTCGCTGTAGTAGTACGACTTATCTGTCGTTGGGGCCCGGGCGGAATTGTCCTCGGAATAGTCAGCGGTAGCCTGGCTAGGATCCGGACCCCGCGCGTAACTCGTGACAGCGCTGTCCGCCATTCTAGGAGAGTCAGTCGTCTTGACGAAGCACATCCCCGCCAGCAGCACCAGGCCCAGCACGACCGGCCCGACGATCCACCACGCCTTGGCGCGGAGTTTGACGAAAAGGAGCACCACGCCGACGACCAGCAGGGCCAGGAACGCCAAGCCTAGAAAAACTACTACCGGGAAGATCGCAAAGCTCGTATGCATTGGTGCCACGCTTTCCATCTCTCAAATTCCCTGCCTGCGGCCATTGCCGAGGACGGTTCTGGCAGTTCCCTTGTAAGCCCCGTTTACGGGGCTCAACGCGCGCGGCTAGACCTTGCTCTGGCTGAGGACGGTTCTTCGTCTCTCGGCCGGCCAGCAGAGCACGATCATAGACGCCAGCAGCAGCACGGCCGCGAAGATGGCGGGAGGCTCCTGGATCTGGCTGAAGAACGTTCCGACCGCCTGGAGGGCGTGGCCGGTGTCGGCCTGGCCGACTACGGCGTGCCACGAGACCCTCGCCATGGCGCCTCGCAGGGAAGCGACGGTCATCGCCAGACCGAAGGTCCCCACCACCGCGCGGAACATTGCGGCCGCCCCGGACCGGCGACGCCCGACGATCATAATTGCCGACGCGAGAACCATCACGATTATCATTGACGCAGTAGCCAGCGTATCCAGTTGATCTCGCCAGTTGGCGCCCAGTTCGCCGCGGAGTTCGTGAGCCAGCGAGGAGTCCCGAAATCCCGCGGCCACGACGGAGGGGATGTTGGCGGCCACGGCCAGGCCGATCAGCACGCCAACAAACAGGACAATTCCGCCGAGAACGGAAAACAGCGGTCCGAGCCAGTTGCCCCCGCCGACCTTGGCAGCCTTGACTTCCTGCCTGCCGTTGCTCGCCAGTCGGCCTGGCTGGGCTGTCGTGGCCGGGGCCGGGACGGCGCGGAGTTCGAGCTCATCTTCCCACATGATCAAAGGCCGACCACGCTTGTCGGTAAACTGTCCAGCCAGGATGAGAATGACGTCCACCAACTGGCCGATGCCCAGCAACCCGCCGGTAAGCAGCCAGAGGATGCCCGTGCCGATCTTGCCGACGTAGAATCGTTGCAGACCGCTCACGCCAAAAATCCAGCCCAGGCACAGCAGGCCCGCGTAAAGGCGTTTCTTTGGCGAGACGGCAATGATCGCGGTTTGGACCCTCGCGACAGCGTCCGCCGGCGCCGGAGCGCCCGATCCGGCGACGGCCTCGGCACCGTCGTCGATGGCCAGCGAATTGAGGATCTGCGCCGCCAGCGCGATCCCGGCCGCCACGCCGGCGGCCAGTGCCATCGAGCCTTCCATCGCGGCGGCGAAACCCACGCCCATGCCACCCGCGGCAAACGCCCAGTTGACCGATATCCGTTTCGCGCGGTCACGGGAGACCATCTTCCGCCAGTTCAGTAGGAACATAACGATGCATATCGCGCCGAGCGTGGCGAACAGCTCCTCGCCATGGCGGTGTCGCCGCATGAACTCGCCGATCGTGGCAATGATTATGAGGCCGGGCACGACGGCGAAGATACTCGCCATTCCGCCGAACCCCAGCCGCCACGGCAGCGTCGCGCCGGTTCGCAGGTCGAGGAACTTCCTGGCAAGCCTGGCCCCGATCGCGCCGGAAAGCACCATAACAGTGGCCAGGATAATCCTCCAGAATGTCTCATCGTCAAACCCGGAGCCGCTTGAGAGCACACCGGCGCCGAAGCCCATCACCAGTACGGTGATGCCCGCCAGCAGCCTGCGCTGCTTGGGCAATAGTGGCGCCTCGTCGCGCTGGTGGTCCTCGCCCCAGCCCGCATGGGCCGGAGGGGTGGTGCCCCGGGCAATCGCCCGTCCCACCACCACACCCGCAGCTTCGGTAGGCGTTGTCGGCACCGCGGGCGGCGCCTTAGGGACCGGCCTCTGCGGTAGCATAATCGGCGGCCTGCCCGGCGGCCTGACAGGCGGCCGAGCTACCGGCTTGAGCACCGGCGCGGGGATCGGCGGTGTCATGGCGGCGATGGCCCCGGCTGCTTTGCCGGCCACCATGCTCAGGCTGTTGGGCGCGAACATCGACACGCTGTTTCGCACCTCGTCGGAACCGAATACCGCCTCGACCATCTCCTGGACGCTCTGGAACCGCTTGGCCGGATCCTTCTCCATCGCTCGGCTGATGGCCGAGGCGAAGGGCTCTTGTATGCCCGTAAGGTCCGGCTGGGAGGACAGGTGCTTCATGAGGATCTCGCCGACGCTCGATCCGCTGTACGGCGGGCTGCCCCGGAGCATCTCGTAGAGCAGCACGCCGAAGGCGTAGATGTCGATGCTCTTGTCGTACGAGCCGGCCCCGATCTCCGGGGCCATGTAGTGAACCGTGCCGACAGTCATCGTCTGCCCGCTGCGGCAACTCGTCGTCATGGACTTGCTCAGGCCGTAGTCGCCGATCTTGACGTAGCCGGACTCGTAGAAAATGTTGCCCGGCTTGAGGTCGCGATGGACGATCCCGCACTCGTGCAGATACGTCAGCCCCTTGCCGATCTCGCGGAGGAAATACGCCGCCTTCTGCACGCCAAGGCCGTTGGGAAACTCCTCCAGCAGCTCTTGGAGCGACGGGCCGTTGACGTATTCCATGATGACGAAGGGCCGGCCCTTGTCGTTGTAACGCACGTCGAAAATCGACACCAGGTGCGGGTTCTTCAGGTTCATGCACTGGCTTACGCCGCGAAGCTCGATCTGCTCGTAGCCCTGAACGGCCTTGAGAGCCACCTGCCGCCCGCTGTCGCTCAGCGCGTAATAGACCTCGCCGAACCCGCCGCGCCCAATCGCGTGCTGGATCGTGTAGCCCTCAAGGGGGCGGTCGCCATGCTGGTATTGATATGCCTGCATAGTTCGGCAGTCTCGCAAAAACCGTCTTCATCGCAGAGCACGCAGAGGCCGCAGAAAAGAAAGAAGAACATACAAGAAACACCTTTGCTTCTGCTTCTTCTTCCTCTGCGTTCTCCGCGATCTCTGCGTTAAAACCTTCTTCTCACGCCCTGTTGACAACCATGCCAACCGGACCGATCCGCACCGGGATACCCAGTGGGATTCCCTCGGCAGCGTCCATGGGACGGTTGTCCCGCGTTACCGTACAGTCGGTCCGGCACGTCAGTTTGTCGCTGCCGAGTTGCAGCACGGCCCGGCCGGGCAACTGGTCGGCCCGCACGTGGGCGGCGCCGCCGGGGCCGATTACCAACTCGCGGTCCAGCAGAATCACTCGGCGGATGTCCGCCTGAGGCAGCCGGGCCGTCGAAAGTTCGAGTACGGCCGTCGCGCTGGCCGGCGTGGGCAGCCGAAACCGCAGCCGGCATCGTGGCGAGAGGGCGATCTTGTCTCCGTCGGCCAGCAGCTTGCCCGTCACCGCGCGATCGTTGACCTCGACGGGATGCTCGCTGGCGAGGAAGTAATCGCCCTCGTCCGTTCGTTCGATGCTCATAATGGGCAGGGCTGGGTCGGCCATCAGCCCGAGGTCCGGCCGGTGGGCGGAACTTATCGGCCCCACCGTCACCCGCCCGCCACAAAACACCAGGCTGCTGCCGGCGCCGTCGAGCTGTATGACGAATCGCCCTGGCATCTTGGACCTCCCCTCGACAACGGGGGCTGGCAGGCCGGCAGCATGCTTTTCGGCGATGCGGTGCCTGTGCCCGTTTTCGCCGGCCGCCGGTTTAAGGACAGGTATCGTATCCGTAGCGCCGCCGCCGGTTTCGCCGGCCGCGGCCGCGGTCTCCGCTCCGCCGGTCAGGATTCCCAGCGGGCCGGACCGTAGCGTCTCGGCCGCCTGTGCGGCCCGGTCGGCGGCGGCGACGGCCTCGCCGATCCAGCCGGCTTCCGGCAGTATCGCGGCCGCCCGGCGGAGCATTTCGGCGGCCTGTCGCAGATGCCCGTCCTCGGCGGCGGCGATGGCCTGGCGGCACTCCACGACGGCCCGCTGGAGTTCGGCGATCCGCGGCCCGGCCCCGCATGGCAGGGCTGCCCGGGCCAGGAGCGTCTCGGCCAGGTCCACCCGCCCGCGGATAAGCTCGCGGCGGGCCTGCTCGACGCAGCCGTCTACGACACTGGCTGACAGGTCGGCCAGGGCGTCGTTATCCGCCCGATGGGTGCGGGCGGTCAGCAACTCATCGACTGCCGCGGCCAGGTCTCCGCGGTCTATCGCGGCCCGGCACCGCCGAACGGCGTCGTCGGCCGCCTTGCGTCGGACGTCCACCTCGCGGCGGACCTCTCCGGCCCGCGTGCTGTCTTCGTTGGCGCCGACCAGGAGCTGCTCGGCCATGCTCAGCCGCCCCACCTCCGCCTGTCGGCTGGCGGCGGCAAGTGCGTCCCCGTGGGTCCGCCGGGCGTGATGCTCACCAGCCAGGGCCGCGGCGATGCGGCTTCGCAGGTCCTCGGCGCCCTCGATGTTGCCGCCCAGTTCGCAGGCCTGCTGGCAGTCGCTCAAAGCCTGCGGCATGCGCCCCGCGGCGAGATGCTCGTTGCCGCGTGCGACCAGCCGCTCGATCAGACCACCCAGAAGCTTCTGGGCCTGGCGATGGCTTCGCAGATCCGCGTCGGCCAGAAGCTCGCAGGCTTCGTCCAGCCGACCGTCCGCCAACGCCGCCTCGGCTTGTTTGATTCGCAGGATCCGCACGATTGGACTCCGACCCTAGTGCCGGGCGCCCCGTGACGCCCAGCCGTTCAGTATACCACCACCCCGGCCCGGCGTCTCCCCCAAGCGCCGGGCGGGGTATGATCCTAAAGGGCAAGGGGTTACTCGTCCGAATCTTGCGGCGTCCGGGCGAGCTTCTCGCCAGCCGTCACGGCGGCCGGGGCCTCGGCGGCAGCTTCAGCCTTGGCGGGATGGAAGTACTCGTCAACCTGCGTCAGCAGGTCCTTTTCGTCGATGACATCCACCTCGACCGGCTGGACGAAGCTGCCCTCGTGAGCGAGCACGCGTTCGGCCACGTCGAGGCGCTTCTTGATCTGGCCGATG
>JAUWQU010000502.1 GCA_030610965.1 Phycisphaerae bacterium | reverse complement strand
CCATAGTCGCGACGCTGATCGTCGCATTTCATCACTCCACCAGGATGGTGATGTATTACGGATACGAGCGGTTGTGGGCCGGGGTCGCCTGGGACAGATGCGAAGCGGAAACCCCACTGACCGGCAACATCGCCTGGGCCGCCAAGCTCGCATGGGCCGTAGCGGCCATCGTCGTTATTGTGCTGCTCTTGGCCATCGTCCTCTACGTCACTCCCCTGGTGAAGCAATGAGCGCCAAGCAAGGCCCGAAAGGCAGCGAAGCGCCCGCGGCATCCGATGCCGGTGTGGTCCTTGGAATCGCCGGCTCTGCTCGGGAGCGGGGAAACTCCGCGACCTTGCTCACCCAGGTGTTGGACGAACTGCGAGGAGAGTTCCGGACTGAACTTATTTTCCTGGCCGATCTCGACATCCAGCCCTGCGACGGGTGCCACCATTGCGAGACGAAAGGTTCGTGTCGAATCGAGGACGACATGTCGAGGCTGTACCCGAAGTTGCTTGACGCGGATGCGGTTCTTCTGGCCTCGCCGGCCTACATGGGCGGCCTTGCCTCGCGAATGCAGGCGTTCATGGAAAGAACCTGGCCAATACGCAAGGGGCAAATGGCGGGTAAGGTCGGAAGCTACATCGTGGTCGGAAGACGAAGGATTGGCATGGCTACCGGCGTGATGGAGGAGTACTTCACACGCCTCGGCATGACCAAGCTTCCCGGAATCTTGGGGTTCGCTTTCAAACCCGGACAGATCACGGGGGACCAGGAGGCGATGAACCAGGCCCGCAAGCTCGGGGCGGACGTGAGGAACTACCTGGGCCTGACGGAGAAGAACAGCGCTGGCCGGTAGCGGCAAAAAACCGAGCGCCCGAAGCCATCGAAGATTGGCCAACGTCAACTTCGGCGAGGAAGTTCAGATTTGTCCGACGACTAATGAACAAGCATAAGCAAACAACCTGCCGCACCGCTTGCATTTGCCGCAACGGCGAGTTACGAAAGTTTGACTTCCCCAAGTCCCTGGCGGCGCGGGGGGACTTGCTCATTGCGGCCCATGATGGCCAGGTCGCCCTGATTGCGAAGGTGTCGAACGCATGTCCGGCGGGTGTGACGCAAGGAGTTGAGTCGAATGCCTGACAGCCGCATTACAGTACTGGTCGACAACACCGCCGGCAGGCGCGGTCTGCTGGCCGAGCACGGGTTGTCGTTCTGGATCGAACTTAGCGGCACGCGAATCCTCTTCGACACCGGCCAGGGGAAAGTGCTCAGCGATAACGCCCGGCAGCTCGGCATCCGACTGGAGACGATGGCCGCCATCGTGCTCAGCCACGGCCACTACGACCACACCGGCGGCCTCCGCGGCGCTCTGTGCTCGGCTCGACGAGTCACCGTGTATGCCCACCCAGCGGCATTCGAGGCCAAATACGCGCCAAATCCTAACGGAAGCGCCCGCGACATCGGCATGCCCAGCCTGGGCGAGCAGATGGTCCGCGAGTTGGCTGAGCTTGTCTGGGTGGAAGGGCCCACCGAAGTCTGTGAAGGATTGAACCTGACGGGGCCCATCCCGCGCACGACCGACTTCGAGGACACGGGCGGGGCATTCTTCAAGGACCAGGACTGCACCGAGCCTGACGACCTGGTGGATGACCAAGCTGCATTCATCGAGGCGCCGGCCGGCACGGTTGTGATCTTGGGCTGCGCCCATGCGGGCGTCATCAACACCTTGCGACACGTTCAGGCGCTGACGAGCAATCGTTCGATTCACACCGTAATTGGCGGCATGCACCTGCTCAACGCAAGCCCCGAGCGGATGGATAAGACGGTGGCCGAGCTGCGCCGCCTGGATGTGCAGCGTTTGCTGCCGTGCCATTGCACCGGCTTTGCCGCCATGGCGCGGTTATGGAACGAGCTGCCGGGCAGGTGCTCGGCCTGTCCGGTAGGAACCGTCATAGAGGTGGAGGGCTAGATGATGGGACCCTACCTCGAAGGCCTCCGCTCTCGCCTCGGGCACCAATGCATTCTTCTGCCGGGCGTGCGCGCGATCATCCTGAACGACCGGGGTGAGGTGCTGCTCCAGCGCAGGACGGACATGGCCTGCTGGAGCTTGCCCTCCGGGTCAGTGGAATTGGACGAGACGGCCCTTGAGGCGCTGAAACGCGAGGTCCGCGAGGAAACCGGCCTGGAGGTTCGCAACGCCGAGCCAATGGCCTTGTACTCCGGGCCCAGCCAGCGGTTCAGATACCCTAACGGTGATGAGATTCAGGGCTTCTCCGTCGCCTTTATCGTCCGCGACTGGGCCGGTGACCCCAAGGCCGACGGCGTCGAGGGATCGGAGGTGCGGTTCTGGCCGATGGACGAACTGCCGGAGAGCCTGGTGGAAATTCACCGGGAGACGCTGGTGGATCACCGGATCTACGGCGGGCATTTTTTCCTGGCTGACGGAGTCCGGCAGTAGAGTGCTTTGTACTCATTGACGAATGGCTGCTGCAAAGATGACAGGGAAACGCAACAAGTTGGGCGTTGGCCTGAAATGGGCCCTGCCGACGACGGTATACTTCGTCGCGGCCGCCGGCGCGCACTTCACGGCATACCCGCGATTCGTGATAGCCCAGTTGTCTCCCGCAACTTGCGCGGTAGTGGGGGTCTTATTGGTGTTGCTGGGCGCGTGCATGTATGCCGCGGCATTGGTGAGCCTGCGAAGGGGATTCCGGACGGGAACCCTCGTCACACATAGCCTGTACGCCATCATGCGACACCCTCTGTACGCTTCGAGCATCTTCTTCATCATTCCCGGGGTCGCCTTGGCTCTTCGATCCTGGCTGCTGTTGCCTATGCCCGTGGTGGCCTACGTTGCGTTCCGCATTTGCCTGCCGGCCGAGGAAGATGACCTCCGCGCACGGTACGGCGACGATTACGATCGATACAGAAATACCACCAATGCCCTGTTCCCAACACCACCAGAGTGGGTGCGTGCTTGGGGGGCTGCCCGAAAGAGAAAGGAAGTCCAGATGGCGTCTTTACCGATAAGTGTCCGCGAAGCGTGGGAAGACCGTGACGGCCCGGCGATATTGGCGACGGTCAGTCCAGAGGGTTTGCCCAATATCATCTATGTTAGCTGCGTCGGCGCCTTTGGCGAGGACCGGCTGGTGGTGGCTGACAACTACTTCGACAAGACACGCAAGAACTTGCTGAATGGCTGCCGGGGATCGCTGCTGTTTCGCTGCAAGAAGGGCAAGGCCTACCAGGTCAAGGGGACGTTAGAATACCACAAGGATGGCGAGGTCTTCGATCACATGAAGACCTGGAATCCCCCAGAACATCCCGGACACGCTGCCGCGGCCTTGCGAATCGAAGAGGTATACTCCGGTGCGGAGAAGCTCTGCTGACGTGCCGTGCGACACCAAACCGTGTGATGAGGTAGTGACATGGGAACCATATTCGGACCTGTCCCGTCGCGAAGGCTGGGGCGTTCACTGGGCGTGGACCTGGTCCCGTTCAAGACCTGCACCTACGACTGCATCTACTGCCAACTCGGCCGAACGACCAACAAGACAGTCGAGAGGCGCGAGTGGGTTCCGATGGACGACGTTCTGGCGGAGTTGAAAGAGAAGCTGGCTACCAAGCCCGATTACATCACGCTAAGCGGCTCGGGAGAGCCGACCCTTTACTCGCGCTTGGACGAGTTGATCGCCGGCATTCGTTCCGTGACGGATATCCCCGTCGCCGTGCTTACGAACGGCTCGCTGCTCTGGCAGGAAGAAGTCCGCAGGCAGCTTATGGATGCGCACTTGGTGATTCCCTCACTGGACGCCGGGCACGGCAGCATGTTCCAGGCGGTTAACCGGCCCCACGAGAGCATCTCCTTTGAGCAAATGCTGGAGGGGCTGATCGCGCTGCGGCAGGAATACTACGGTGAGTGTTGGCTGGAGGTGTTCTTTCTGGCCGGGCACACGGCCGTCGAAAGCGAAGCCCGCAAGATCGTTGACTGTGTTCACCGGATCAAGCCTGACCGCGTGCAACTGAACACCGCGACCCGGCCCACGGCCGAAGACTATGCTATGATGGTCGACCGCAGACGGATGGCCGATCTGGCCGGGCGGTTCGACCCGCCGGCCGAGGTG
>JAUWQU010000321.1 GCA_030610965.1 Phycisphaerae bacterium | reverse complement strand
TCAGCCTTTCAGGCTGTAAGACAACGACTTACGAGTTCCAGGTAGTTATGAAAAATCCTGAGGCGCTGAGGGTAGAAGAAAAAGAAGAAGACTACCACAGAGGCTCAGAGGCGCTGAGGGTAGAAGAAAGAAAGAGCCCGTAGGGGCACATCCGAGAGGAAACTGAAATGCGATTGTCTAACGCTTCGCGGCTGAATACGCGTTCAATGGGTTCAACCCAATGTGCGGGTCCCTGCGGATGTATGAAGAGAACGAACGCCGTCACCGTTCGTGCGGTCGTTGCGTGCGCTCTTGCAGCGGCGGTTCTGCTCTTTGTGCCAGCATGCGGGGGCAAGAGAAAGAGCAATGCTTTATGTCAGGCGGCCGCGGACGGGAACCTGGGCGAAGTGAAGAGCCAACTGGCCCAAGGAGCCGACGCGAACGGCAAGAACAGCGAAGGGGAAACCCCTTTGAATTGTGCGGCGGAATGCGGCCGCGTCGATGTGGCAAAGTACCTCGTGTCTCAAGGCGCCGACATTAGGGCTACGTCGAGACTTGGTTGGACGCCGATGCATTACGCGGCATGGATGGGCCACAAGGAGGTGGTTGAGTATCTGGTGTCGAAGGGGGCCGACGTTAGTGCGAAATCCAGATTCGGGTCCACGCCTATGCACTATGCGGCATCGAATGGCAACCTGGAGGTGATCAAATACCTAATATCCCAAGGCGCAAACGCAAACGACAAGAACGTCGACGGCGAGACTCCTCTGCACTTTGCCGCTCGAAGCAACCGCGAGGATGTCGTCGAGTTCCTAACTTCACAAGGTGCCAACGTGGATGAAGAGTAATAGACGAGGCCGAGGCCGTTGGGGTCAGCCCTTAAGGACCTGTCGGTTTAGTCATGAGCCAGAACACATTCAAAGGACTTACGAGCGACCACGACCGCGAAAGCACTTGTAAGTCTAGAGACGCAAATTCCGTGCCGACTAAACCGACAGGTCCTTAAAATATGGCTCTTCTCCGAAAGCAGAATAGGGGACAGGAGGGAGTTGGGGTCAGCCCTTAAAAGAAGAGGATTACCGCAGTCGAACATGAGCCTTCGGTTCACCCGAAAACACGAAAAGCCGAGGACGAGAACGAGGACGATGGCTTAAGTCCTAGGGCGCGCCCGCGGAAGTTCGTAGCTGATGGCAAGAGCCGGATCAAGGCTCTGCCCCCCTGAGACCTAGGATCTAGGACCTTCTTTTCAGAACAGAGGCTCAGAGGCGCTGAGGGTAAACCGTCTACCAAGCCCCGTCGTTCGGCGAATATGCCGGGTGACGGGTTTTTCTATTGTAGCGATTCGTGGACTATCACCAGAGCGGACCCGTCGTCGGCGGGGGCGATGTCTATCTGCCGGCCGGTGATTTCGCGGATTACCTTGGCGTTGGTGTGGAGTTGGTCGGTGGGGCGTTCGGCGACGTAGCGGCTCTCGTCGGGGCACAGGGCGGCGATGGTCAGCAGTTGGTCAGCCGCGTGGGCGTCGACGGTTCCGGGTGAGTCGATGAAGGCCAGTAGGCTGTCGACGCAATCGTCGGCCACCTTCTCGGCCGTCTTTGCTCGGCTGCCAAGGGCGAAGAACCCCGCGACGGTCTTGCCGAAGACGGCTCGCAGGAAGAGGACCGTCCCAGGCGAGAAGGTTTCCCAGACCGCCTGCTCTATCGAGCCGCGGTGCCTGGCCTTGGCCAGTCGGCCGAGGGCCTGCTGGGTCTGGCGGTCGATGATGTGCGCGGCGAGGGAGTAGCTGGCGGCGGATCGGCCCTCGATGTGCCTCAACTGCCCGCGGTCGGTCAGTCGGAGCGGCTCGATGGCGTCCGGCTCGCCGAGGCCCTGCAATTGCATTCGAATCTCCCCGCCGCCGCTCGGGTAGAAGCCCGCCTTGGTCATTTCCAGGTATATCTGTGCGTTGGCGGCGCTTGCCAGGACGGCGTACACGTCGCGGAGGTACTCGAAGCAGGGGGCCAGCGGGTTGTGCGTGCCGCCGGTGACGATCACGTCGGAATCGCCGTCGGCCAGCAGCAGGGCCGGGATTATCGTCTGGAGAACCAGCGTGCCGGACCCGGCCGTGCCGATGTCGAAGCGGAACCGCCCGGCCTGCGGCTGGCCCGGAATGAAGGTGATCTCCTGCGAGCCGAGTTCCGCGCCGGTGACCTGTCCGGCGCAGACGGCCGCGGCGGCGCGAACGGCGGCGAGGTGTTGCGGGCGCAGCCCGGGGCGCTGGCGCCCGGCGCGAATGGCGATGACGCGAACCGGGGTCCCCATCGCCGCGGACAGGCCCACGCTGGTGCGGAGTATCTGTCCGCCCCCCTCGCCTTGCGATCCGTCGATGACGATCATTCGGTCCGTCACGAGATGAGTCTCGCCTTGCTGTCCAGCCGCGCCATGCTCGCCTGTCGAGCATGACCGGCCGCAGGTTTCGCCGCTTGCGGGCATGTCACGAACTGTACGCCACGGCCCGCGATATGGAAAATCTACGCCCCGCCGGCGGATATATCAATCCCATCCTTGGCAATTGCGCCGGTTTGGCAGATGGGCCCTTGCCCGCGGCGGCCGCATCCTTACAATATCTTGCGTTACCGGAAATAAAACCAGTATCGAGGGACGAGACCGCAGTGGCTTTGCTTACAGACTACCTGGCGCGAGAATCGCTGCAAAGGCTTCAGGACGAATTCGTTTCCGTCCTGCGAATGCCAATTCGCATTTGCTCCATCGAGGGCGAGCCTCTCACGCGTGAGTCTCCGGCTTGGCGCGACCGGGCCGACAAGGATGACGACGACTTCGCCGAGCCGTGCTCGCAAGTCCACCACGCCGACCTGACCATCGACCTGGAGAGCGAGACGCTCGGACGCCTCATCGTCGGCCCGCGCGACGACGTGGCGCCGGAGACACCGACTTCACGCCGGGCCATACGCCTGCTTCAGTTGATGGCCAACGTCATCGCCCGACGATGGAACCGCCAGCAAATCCTGCGGACGCGGATCGCCGAGTTGGCGACGATGTATCGCCTGACGGGCGAGTTCGCGGGCCGGCGCGACCTGAAGACCGTGCTGGACCTCGTCGCCCGGACGGTCAGGGACTTGCTGAAGGCCAAGGCCTGCGCGATCCGCCTGCTGAGCGACGACCGGAAGGAACTGCTGGTCAAGGCGGCTTCGAACTTCTCGGCAAAGTATCTGCGGAAGGGCCCGATCCGGCTTTCCGAGAGCATCGTGGACCGCGAGGTCGTGCTGGAGGGCAAGACGGTCTACATCGCCAACATGCGCGACGACCCGCGGGTGCTGTACCCGGCCGAGGCCGTGCGGGAGGGCATCGTCAGCGGCATCTGCGCCCCGATGAATTACAAGGGCCGGTGCGTGGGCGTGCTCCGCGTGTACATGGGCCAAGAGCATGACTTCGACTGGTACGAACGGTCGCTGCTGCAGTCGATCGCCGCGCAGGCGGCAGCCGCCATCGAGAACGCCCGCCTGGACGAGCAAGCCGAACGAGGCGCGGCGCTTCAGCGCTCGCTGAGCATGGCCGCGGAGGTCCAGCGTAGGATGTTCCCGGCCGAGCCGCCCAACGCGCCGGGCCTGGACATCCATGCGACATACCTGGCGAGCCTGGAGCTCGGCGGGGACTTCTACGATTTTCACGATTTCCAGGGCGGCAACCTGGGCGTGGTGGTTTGCGACGTTGTGGGCAAGGGCGTGCGTGCCTCGCTGCTGATGGCATCGATCCGGGCGTCGCTGCGCGCTCACTCGGCGAGCATTTACGAGTTGTCCGAGGTGATCTCGCGGGTCAACCGCGACCTGTGCGACGACACGGCCATCAGCGACTTCGCCACGCTATTCTACGGCGTGATCGACACCCATCAGCGCCGGTTCACCTATGCCAACTGCGGGCATTGCCCGCCTATGCTGGTCCGCGGAGGGCAGTGCTGCCACCTTACAACCGGCGGGGGCGTGCTGGGCATCGACCCGGCGTTCTCGTGGCGCCATGACAGCATGGTGATGGAGTCCGGGGACGTGCTGCTTATTTACACCGACGGGCTCAGCGAGGCGATGAACTTCCAGGACGAGGCGTTCGGCATGGCGCGAGTGGAGGCCGCCGTGATCGAGGCGGCCTGCCAGGGACAGACCGCCGCGGGCATCAGCAGGCACGTCCTGTGGCGAATGAGGCAGTTTACGGGCCTCCAGCCCCGCCTTGATGACTTGACTTTGGTTGCAATAAGAGTTTTATAGGCATTAGGATTCCGTGCGGGTCCGCTTATTCACGATGGCTGGCCGGGCACAGCAGCCTTGGCCCACGACAGGAGACTACAGAAGCTTATGAGTCACTTTTGCTTGCTCAGTGACCCGGACAACTACGTTGCCATCGACTGGGACCTGCTCGAGGATGAGCCGGCCCGATTGCACTGGCTGGATCACTTCGAGGAGCATTTCCGGCGGACGCTGGAGCACGCCTCGAACTGGTACGGCCGGTCCGCCAACAAGGGGATCGCCGCCGCCCGTGAGGAGTTTCTCGGCGCCATCGGCAAGCTCCGCCAGAAGCCGGATTCGCTCCCGACCGGCAAGCTCGACATCATCCAGCTCGACCGCCTTCGCGGCGACGTGCTCCGCAAGCACGGCATCGAGGACCCCTTCGCCCTGGTCAAGACCCGCGAGAACGACGCGGCCATGGAAATTTACCAGGAGACCGTCCGCGCCCTGCACGTCATGGAGAGCGAGAAGAAGTGGCTTTACCTCGTCGAGTGCGTCTTCGCCGGGAATATCTTCGACCTCGGCGCGATGGAGACTTTTGACCTCGCCGACGAGGGGGAATCGTTCGTCAAGCTGGCCGAGCGGATCAAACCGAGGCCCTGGCTCATCGACGACCTCGACGCCCTGGTCGCCAAGCTCATCCCGGCCCCGCCGACTCCGTGGGGCAAGGCCGTCGTGTTCGTGGACAACGCCGGCAGCGACTTCGTCCTCGGCGTGATGCCGCTGGTCCGCGAACTGGCACTCGGCGGCACGCAGGTTGTCCTGGCCGCCAACGAATCGCCGTCGCTCAACGACATTACGGTTGATGAAGTCATCGAAGTGGTCGAAAAGCTCGCGGCCCTCGACGGCGACCTGGCCGCGCTCATCGACGGCCAGATGTTCGAGGTTGTCTCCACCGGAAGCGGCATACCGTTGATCGACCTTTCGGAAGTGTCCGACGAACTCAACGCCGCCTCCGAAGACGCCGACTGCGTCATCCTCGAAGGCATGGGCCGGGCCGTCGAAAGCAACCTGGACGCGAAGTTCAGCGTCGATTGCATCCACCTGGCGATTCTCAAGGACTCGGTGGTCGCCAAGCGATGCGGCGGGAGCCTCTACGACTGCGTGTGCAAGTACACGCCCGTGGCGCCGGCAGAGGGCGGCGGTGAGCCCGTTCTTAATGGCAATCCAACATAGACCTTCGGTTTAACCGAAAGCATGAAACGACGCTGCTTCGGCTCCCAGGGATTGCTATCCCTG
>JAUWQU010000601.1 GCA_030610965.1 Phycisphaerae bacterium | reverse complement strand
ATGAGAACGGAGGTGTAAGCGATGGCCGATGAACCCTTCGATGCCGACGGCGCGATCGAACCCGACGACGGCGAGGCCGCCGGCGCAGGGGCCGACGTCGACGAGCAGGACCTGCTCACCGAGCACGTCATCCGCGCCGTGGGCGTGCGGAAGGTGTACGAGCTGGGCGGCGAGAAGGTCCACGCCCTGCGCGGGGTGGACCTTACCGTGCGGCGCGGCGAGTACGTCTCGATCATGGGCCCCAGCGGGTCGGGCAAGAGCACGCTGTTCAACATGATCGGCGGGTTGGACAAGCCCGACGCCGGGCAGGTGTTCGTCGACGAGGTCGACATCGCCGCCCTCGACCCCTACGAGCTGGCCTGGCTTCGCTGCCACAAGATCGGCTACATCTTCCAGACGTTCAACCTCATCCCCGTCTCCAGCGCCCTGGAGAACGTCATGCTGCCGATGCTCTTCGGCGGCACCTCCGAGGCCGACGCCCAGGACCGGGCCGCCGAGCTGCTGGAGAAGGTCGAGCTCGGCGGGCGGCTCCTGCACAAGCCCTCGCAGCTTTCCGGCGGCCAGCAGCAGCGGGTAGCCGTCGCGAGAGCGCTGGCGAACAACCCGGCGATTATCCTGGCCGACGAGCCCACCGGCAACCTGGACCTTCGGACCGGCGAGGACATCATCGGCATACTGGAGCAGCTGAAGGACGACTTCCATGTGACGATCATCTCGGCCACACACGACCACAAGATGCTCGCGGCCTCCGACCGCGTCGTATACCTCGTCGATGGCGCCATCGAGGACATCAAGTCCCGCGACCAGCTCCAGATCACCGTCGGCGAGATCCGCGGAGGCAGCAAGTAGCCCAGTCGTCCATTGAAGTGGCAGGCATGATGCAAGGAACGGTTGATCTGTCCAAGTCCAACGACTTTCGGCCCGCTCAAGCCCTTGAGCTGCTCGCGGAGAACGCGGTTCTCTTGGCTCAAGTACGCGACGATATCTTGCTGTTGCTGATTCAGCCAACCGGCCAGTGCAAGGACAATGAACTGCCATGTCTGAAGGATCATGACCGGCATTCTACCGTCCCGCCTGGCTTTGGGGCAGGCCGAACTGGACATCTCAGGCCTGGGCGAAACTGCTTACTATCACAAGACTTGGGCCGCGGCTGAATATTGGGACCATTCGCGGGGTTGATTCTCGCGGCGATCCGTGCGCTAATCGCCGCCTTGTTTGTGAGATCTTCTCTCCCCGAAGGAGCTTCTGCGATGCGGAACGACAGACCCAGCGAAATGACGATGTGGTACAACCAGCCGGCGGCCGAATGGGTCGAGGCCTTGCCGGTCGGCAACGGTCGACTCGGCGCGATGGTCTTCGGCTCGGTGGCGACGGAACGGCTGCAACTGAACGAAGAGACCATCTGGACCGGTAGCCCCTACAGCGCGGTCAAGGCCGGCGGCGCCGAGGCGCTGGGCAAGATCCGCAAGCTGATCTTCGCCGGCAAGAACTACAACGCCCACGACCTGTTCGGCGAGGCGATGCTCGGCGACCCGGTCCACCAGCAGAAATATCAGCCGTTGGGCGACCTGACGCTCGATTTCGGCCAGGACCCCGAGACCGTCTCCGATTACCGCCGCAATCTGGACCTGGAGACCGCCACGACGAGCGTCTCCTATCGCATCGGCGAGGTGATGCACTACCGCACCGTCTTCGCCAGCGCAGCCGACGACGTGAGCGTCGTCAGCCTCCGCGCCGGGGCGCCGGGCGAGATCAACTTCACCGCCAGCCTTCTCGGCGGCGGCGAGGGCGAGGCCCTCAGCGACGAGACCTTCCAAAGCTCCGCCGACGGCGACGAGTTGATCCTCACCGGCAAGACCGGCAGCCACATGGGGATCGAGGGCAAGGTCGAATACGAAGGCCGCGTCAAGGTCCTCGCGGTCGGCGGCGAGACGGTCGTCGATGGCGACACCATCCGTGTCTCGGGCGCCGACGAAGCGACGCTGCTGATCGCCGCAGCCACCAATTTCGTCAGCTACGAGGACCTCTCCGGCGACCCCGCCGCCCGCGTCCGCGAAACGCTCGACGCCGCGGTCGACCTCGAATACGCCGAGTTGTACTACAGGCACCTCAGCGAGTACCAGGAGCTGTTCGACCGTGTCTCGCTCCAGTTGGAGACGACCCCGCTGTCGGAACGGCCCACCGACGAGCGGATCAAGAACTACTACTCCGGGCGCGATCCACAACTGGCGGCGATCATCTACCAGTTCGGCCGCTACCGGCTGATCAGTTGCAGCCGCCCGGGCAATCAGCCCGCGAACCTCCAGGGCATCTGGAACCACACGCGGCGCCCGTCGTGGGATTCGAAGTTCACCACGAACATCAACCTGCAGATGAACTACTGGCCGGCCGAGGCCGCCAATCTCGGCGAGTGCGTCGAGCCGCTGGTGCAGATGGTCCGGAATCTCTCCAAGACCGGCGCCGACGTCGCCAAGACCCACTACGGCGCTTCCGGCTGGGTGTTGCACCAGAACACCGACATCTGGATGTCGGCCGCTCCGATGGGCGGCGCCCTGTGGGGGCCGTTCGCCACGGCTGGCGCCTGGCTATGCACGCACCTGTTCGAGCATTACCTCTACAGCGGCGACGCCGAGTACCTCGCGGAGATTTACCCGCTGATCAAGGGCTCCGCCCAGTTCTTCCTCGATACGCTCGTCGAGCATCCGGAAACGGGCAAGCTGGTGACGTGTCCGTCGACCTCGCCGGAGAACTTCCCCGCCACACTCGGCAACGGCAAGTTCAAGGACAAGGCCTGCGGGTGGTATCCGCCCGGGACGACAATCTGCGCCGGGTCGACGATCGACCTGCATATCCTTCGCGACCTGTTCAGTCAGTGCGCCCAGGCGGCCGAGGCGTTGGATTGCGACACGGATCTCGTCGCCACGTGGCGCGAGATGCGCGACAAGCTCGCCCCGATGGCTGTGGGGCGCAAGGGCAACCTGCAGGAGTGGCTGGAAGACGTCGACGATCTGGAGAACAAGCACCGCCACCCGTCGCACATGTACGGCGTGTATCCCAGCGACCAGGTCACGCCCGAGGCGACGCCCGAGCTGGCCGAGGCGGCGAAGGTTTCGCTGAACCAGCGCGGCGACGGCTCGACGGGCTTCGGCATGGCGTGGAAGGCAGCGGCCTGGGCTCGCCTGGCCAACGGCGAGCGGGCGCACAACTGCATCAAGAACCTGATATCGATCCGGGCGCTGTCCAACGGCTTTTCGGTCTGCAGCGGCACGCCGCAGGTCGACGGCACGTTCGGCGGCACAGCCGCGATCGGCGAGATGTTCCTGCAATCGCACGGCGGGGTGATCCGCCTGCTGCCGGCGATTCCGGCGGCCTGGAGTGGATCGGGCAGCTTCACCGGCCTGCGGGCCCGGGGCGGGGCGGACGTCTCCGCCACCTGGGCCGACGGCCTGGTCACCAG
>JAUWQU010000287.1 GCA_030610965.1 Phycisphaerae bacterium | reverse complement strand
ACCGTGCGATTGGTCTTCGCCGAGCCGGACACCAAGGCCAAGGCCGGCGACCGCGTCTTCAACGTCGCCGTCCAAGGGCGGCGCGTGCTGGGAGGCTTCGACATTGTCAAGTCCGCAGGCGGGCCGCGACGGGTGGTCACGCGCGAGCTGGCGGGCGTGGCCGTTGCGGGCACGCTGACCGTCGAGTTCACTTCCGTCAAGGGCGAGCCCATCATCTGCGGCATCGAGGCCGTCGCTGAGTAACTGCTCTAAAGCCTTGACCTGGGGCTGGGCATATAGAGTATCTTGACACCCGCGCGTTTGAGCCACCGTCGCCTCCGCGCCCCGGCCGGCGGTGCGCCAATTTCGGACAATCCCCTGTAATAAGGAGAACCCTATGAAGATGGTTCAGGAGTTCAAGCAATTCGCGATACGCGGGAACGTCGTGGACATGGCCGTTGGCGTTATCCTCGGCGGGGCGTTCGGGAAAATCGTCAGCTCGCTGGTCACCGACGTGATCATGCCTCCCATTGGCGCTCTGCTCCGAGGGGTGGACTTCACCAGCCTTAAGATAGCCATAAGAGGCGCCACCGTCGACGCGGCCGGTAAGGAAGTGCCCGGAGTCTCCCTCGCCTACGGCAGCTTCATCAACACGCTCGTCAGCTTCATCATCGTGGCGGCCTGCACCTTCGCGCTGGTCAAGGCGATCAACTCGCTCAAGAGGAAAGAGGAGATCAAGCCCACCGCCACGGTTCCTTCGGTAACAAAGGACCAGCAACTCCTGACGGAGATCCGCGACCTGCTCAAGGCGAAGGCGTGATGGGCTTAGTGGGCAAGGGATGCCGAGCCCCGGCCGATTCGAGCCGCTGAGGCGGCCCTCATCAGCCGGCGTTTTGTGAGGGGTCAATCGACCGAGGGGCTGTCAGGTTTGGCGACAGGAGGCACTTGCCCCATGTCCGGCTCGGGCGCTCGCAACTCCGCGACGATCGCTCCCAGCAAGGCGAGCAGCGTGAAGATAAACGCGGACCATACCGCCAGCCAGATGGCCTGGTTGGCATCCCGCGGCGTGCCTGTCGCGACTGCCAGGGCGTTGTTGACGCCAGTGTATGACACTGCCACTACCAGGCCGGTAATCACGCCGAAGATGATTCGCCGCGACGTGGCCCAGCCGCCCGCCCACGCGGTGGCTGCGGCACCGGCTAGAAGCGGCGCCCATATCGAGAGCATCCAGGTGTCCCACAGAACGGGCAACTGACCCGTCCATCGCCATTGCAGCAGGTCCACTGCCGCAAGCGCAATCGTGGCGACGAGGACCGCAGCCACGCACTGCCAACTGCGGCGAGGCAGCTTCTTGCGGTGCTCGGCCAGGACGCCCATGCGACGGCGGACGGTCAGCGGGTAGTTGTAGAACAAGTCGAAGACGAAGTGCTCCAGCAGCGCGCCCTTTTCACCGAAGACCGGCACGACGTGCACCGCTCCCGTCGCCCAGTGCCCAGCCATGAACCTCGCGAGCGTCGGATAGCGGTAGGCCATCTGAATGGGGAAGGACAGGTACCCGATATACTTGACGAAGCCCAGGAACACCGCGATGTTGTAGTCCTTGAAGTTGCGCTCACGAATGACTACGTAGAGCACGTAGAGCCCGCGAGCAAGCGAGCCAGGCGAGATAGGCGTTACCTGGAAGGCTGCCACGATCCACCCGGCGCGTATCGTTAGTTGCTCATACGTCATATCCGGGTGCTGCACCCAGTCCCAGATCACCACGCCCAACGTCACCACCTGCGTGATCGGCAGTGTGCAGACATGCACGGCCAGGCTCTTGAGATACTTCTGAATAAACGGCTCGTGCAGGCGGGATAGAATCCGCTCGGCGTCCTCGTCGCTGACCATGTGATTGCGGCGTCCCTCGGCCACCATGTCCCGCAGCCACTGCTCGCGGGCCCCGGCGTCGAAGTACAACCGGACCGGGCGGACGAAGATGAATCGCAGTTTGTCCTTCGCGAAGGGCCAGTCGGTGAGCATCCTGCACAGCCCGGCCGGGAGGATCGACAGCGGCAGGCGCAGCAGCGCCCGCAAGGGCCGGTCAACCAGTTTCTCCGCCGTCGCCGAGCTTATCCGCCCGCGCCGCAGCCAGCCTATGAGCTTCTCGAATATCCGTGCCCGCACGGCCCGCGCGAAGTACGCCGGCTGAAGCATCGACAGGTAGTGCAGCCGGTACTGCTCACGTCCTATGAGCCGCCGCAGCACCCGGCCCGCCGCCGGGACGGCCAGCAGCAGCGACGCGCCGATCGCCCCGCCAAGCCAACCCAGGCGCATCGGCGAGTCAGGCCCGCCGAACAGCCGCGCCCACAGCCCCACCGCCAGGATAGCCACACCGGCAAGTCGGCTAATGGTCGCCAGCACGCCCAGGGCCCAGAACGCCGCGAACAGGCCGAGGCTCTTGCTGATCTTCCGCTCGGCCGGCAGGTCGATCTTGCCCGACACGCGCCAACCGCCGATCACAGCCCGGTATATCGACTTCCACAGCCCGCCGTCGTAAAGCAGCCGAACGTGGTGGCCGGTGATGTCCACCTGGGAATCACGATACGCAGCCTCGGCGGCGCGAAGCTCCTCGATCGCGGGCGCCATGTCGGCGAAGGCCTCGCCGCGCGCCTCGACGTAGGCGGCAAGCTTGTCGACATCGCCGCGGTCGAACTGCACCAGCCTGCCGCGAGCCAGGCCGCGCCCGATCAATGCGAAGTCGCCCGGGCTCATCGGCAGCGGCGCCAGCAGGGCCAGGCCCGCGCGGAAGTCCACGGCGGTCAGGCCGGCGGCGGGGTCGTCATCGAACTCGCGTCGCTTCAGGCAGTTCGGCTGGCTCTTGCACGTGGACCACTCGTACTGGCGGGCCAATTCCGGCGTGCCCATGTCATGCAGCATTCGCACAAGTTCGGCCATGAACCGCTTCTTGGCGCAGTACTCCGGAGAACCGGTTTGTGCAACCGGGACGCCGGCGGGCAGGCAGCGGCGCCGAGTCAGATGGTCGTCAACCTCGAACCGCCACGTCCGGCCTTCGAGCCATTCGCTGATCTCACCGCAACTGCCGATTGTCGGGTCGACGAAGGTCGCCAGTATGTCCACCAGGCTGCTCTCGCCGCCCAGCCGCTCTGCCGCGGCGCGGCGGATGAACTTCTGCCAAAGCGCCCCGGCCCTTGCGGCCGTGGGATTAACCTGCAACTGAAACGGGCTCTGAAACCCAACCCAGTAGATCGCGTCGCGGAAGATCTGCGACGCCCGGCTGGGCGGCACGAGGATCTTCATCGCGCAAGTGCCGCCGACGGTCAGCCCGGAAATGCCCGACCCCCCGCCCAGCGGCTCGACTGCCTTGACCCGAACGCGGTAAACCTGGCCGGCGAACCCACCACCGACGAACCTCTCGACGGCGACCGTCACCTTGGCCCGCCCTGCCGGCAGAACGCCGGTCATCTCGTAAGTGATTTCGTCGCCAGGCTCGTAGCGATCCACGCGAAGTGGGCGCAGCACCGCCATCTCGCTAAAGCGTTTGGCCAGCAGCCGCAACGTCTCAACCGAATACTCCACCGCCATCGCATCTCCATCCAACGAGCCGACAGACCGACCACCATGCCGGTGGCACGTGCATCTTATATCGGCAAGTAGCGACAGTCACTATACGCCTGCCATCAGATGTGCGTCCGAGTTCAACGGGATTCGCAGCTCTCCGCGGTCGCTGCGAGAAAGTGAAGCTTGCTCCCCGGTCTGCCCGAACCGATAATCGCGCCGGCAATTGAACATGTCGTACGGGCAATGTCCTCGCGAACGAAAGGGATTGTGCAATGACCAGTTTGAAGGCGTTAGCAGTTTGGTTAATAGTGGCGGCGTGCGCGATGGTCGGGTGCAAGAGCGAGCCGAGCGGGGACACTCCCCCCGACGGCGGCGAGGCCGGTGGCGGCACGATCGGGCTTTCCGTGCTGACGATGACCAACCCGTTCTTCAAGGAAATCGCAGACACGGTGACGGCCGAGGCCAAGAAGCACGGCTACAAGGTCATCGTCACCAGCAGCGAGTTCGACCCCGCCAAACAGCGCGACCAGGTCAAGGACTTCCTCGTCCGCAAGGTCGTCGCGATCATCCTGACGCCGGCTGATTCCAAGGCCGTCGGCACGGCCATTCGCGAGGCCAACGCGGCCGGCGTGCCGGTTTTCACGGCCGACATCGCGAGCCTGGCCCCTGACGCGGAGGTCGTCTGCCACGTCGCGACGGACAACTACGCCGGCGGCAGGCATGCGGCCAAGGCGATAATGCAGGCCCTGGGCAACAAGGGCAAGGTGGCAATCATCGACTTCCCTGAAGTCGAGTCGGTCATACTCAGAACCAAGGGCTTCCGGGACGAACTCAAGGACGCCAACAGCCCCATCGAGATAGTCGGCGCCTGGCCGGGCAAGGGCTCGAAGGACGAGAGCTTCAAGGTCGCCCAGGACATTCTGACGGGCCAGCAGGACCTCGACGGCATCTTCGCCATCAACGACCCCTCAGCCCTGGGCGCGTGCGCGGCGATCGAAGTAGCCGGCAAGGCCGGCAAGATCATCGTCGTGGGCTTCGACGGCCAGCCCGAGGGCAAGAAAGCCATACTCGACGGAAAGATCTACGCCGACCCGATCCAGTTCCCCGACCGCATAGGACGCATTGTCGTCGAGCAGATCGTCAAGTACTTCCAGGGCGAGAAGGTTCCACCACAGGTGCTGATCCCCACGGAACTCTACTACAAAGCCGACGCCGAGAAGGACCCCTCGCTGAAGGGCCAATAGACGAATGAGCGAGCCAGCCGCCGCCACCGTGCCGGCCGACCTGGCCCCGGCCTCGCCGCCGCTGCTGGAGATGGCCGGGATCGAGAAATTCTACCCCGGCGTACGCGCCCTGGGCGGCGTGGGGCTGCGGCTCGAAGCCGGTGAAGTCCTAGCGCTGGTAGGGGAAAACGGCGCCGGCAAGAGCACGCTGATAAAGGTCCTCGGCGGCGCCGTGGTGCCCGACGCCGGCACGATTCGCCTGGCCGGAGCACCCGCCGAAATCCGAAACCCCATCGACGCACGCCGGGCTGGGGTGGCGGTGATTTACCAGGAGTTCAACCTCGCGCCGGAGCTGTCGGCGCGAGAGAACATTTTCCTGGGACGCGAGAAAACCCGGGCCGGCTTCGTTCGGCGGGCCGACGAGCGGCGTCGGGCGGCCGAGTTGCTGGGGCGCCTCGGCGCGGATTTCGACATCGAGGCCCGCTGCTCGCAGCTAACCGTCGCCCAGCAGCAGATGGTGGAAATCGCCCGCTCGCTCGCCGTCGACGCGCGGGTGCTGGTAATGGACGAGCCCTCAGCCGCCCTCACGCGGCAGGAGGTCGAACGGCTCTTCGAGATCATCGCCGACCTCAAGGGCCAGGGCATCGGCGTGATCTACATCAGTCACCGGCTCGACGAGGTCTTTCGCGTCGCCGACCGTGTGATGATCCTGCGCGACGGCGAGCACGTCGACACGCGGCCCGTCGCCGACACCACGCGACAGGAGATGATCGAGCGAATGGTGGGCCGGCGGATCGACACGGAGTTCCCGCTCCGCACAACGCGCCCCGGGCCCGAGCGGCTGGTGGTGCGGGGCCTGTCCCGCGGCTCGGCCGTGCGGAACGTTTCACTGTGCATCCGCGCCGGCGAGGTGCTCGGGCTTACCGGCCTGGTCGGCGCGGGTCGCACGGAGACGGCCCGGTTGATCTTCGGCGCCGACCGGTCGGACGCGGGCACCATCGAACTCGACGGCCGGCCGCGGCGAATCCGCCGGCCGCGCGCCGCGAGCGCCAACGGC
>JAUWQU010000646.1 GCA_030610965.1 Phycisphaerae bacterium | reverse complement strand
CGGCTGCGGGCGGTCGGGTGAGCCCGCGGGCGCTGCGGGTTGGGCCGGTGGTGGTAAGCTACGATGCCGGCCAAACCAAAGTCGCGGACCTGCGGCCCTACATCGACGAGGCCGGCAAGACGGTCCGCAGCGTCACCGGGCAGGTGTCGTGGGATTACGGCAAGGGCGTCTGCACGCTTAACGCGCCCAAGGCCCAGGGCGCGACGGGATTCCTAAGAAAAGTCGGCACGTTCAAGCTGGGCGACGTTGAGATGATCGCCGGGAACGACTACGCGACGGTGGCGGTGGTGTCCATGGACCACCTGCCGCTGCGGACGGCCAGGAAGGTGCTCGTGCAGGTGGGCACCATCGCTCGCCCGGCCGGGTGGAAGGTCAAGGAGGCCGCATGGTCGGACAAGCAGGGCCAACACAAGGGTCTGGAGGTGGTCAATTACGGCAAGGCGCCGTGGATGATCGTCGAGAACGACTTGTCGCTGACACTGTCAAACGATATCGTTACCCGAGCCACGGCCGTGAGTCCGAACGGCGAAGCCCAGGGCGAGGTGGCGATCAAACGCGAGGGCGGCAAGGTGAGTTTCCGCATGCCCGCCAACGCGATGTACGTAGTGCTGCACTGAGATTGACACCCATTAGGAGTAGCCCGATGAGTCGTTTCCGTCATTCTGTCCTTTCGCCGGCGGGTCTTGCCGCGTCCGTTATCGCTGCGACCTGTATTTCGGTGGCGGCAGCCGAGCCGGCCGCGACGAACTGGCCGCAGTTCCGCGGGACCGGCAATGCGGGCCTTGCGATAATTGCCCCCGGCGACCTGCCGGTAGAGTTCACCGAGAAGGATTTCCGCTGGAATGTGCCGATAGCAGGCGTCGGTTACGGCAGCCCGGTCGTCTGGGGCGAGAAGGCCTTCCTGCTGACCTGCGACGAGAAGATCGGCATGGGCCGCGTGGTATGCGTTTCGGTCGCTGACGGGAAGATCATCTGGAACAAGGACTATCGCCTCGAGGCCTTCAGGCGCAACAAGGACAACAGCATGGCCGCGTCCACCCCGGCCGTCGACGCCGCGCGGGTGGTGGTCTGCTGGACGTCGGCAAAGGCCGTGACGGTCGTCGCGCTGGATCATGCCGGCAAGCAAATTTGGCAGCACAGCCTTGGCGCTCACAAGACCTCGCACGGCCCGAGTTGCACGCCGATCCTGTACGAGGGCACCGTGTACGTCGCCAACGACAATCAGGGCCCGTCGCCCCTTCTGGCCATCGACGCCGCCAGCGGGAGGATCAAGTGGCAGGTCAAGCGTCCGTCCGGCCGGGCGGCGTACGGAACGCCGCTGATCTATCGCCCCGCGGGCGGGGCGCCGCAACTGGTGATGTCGTCCACAGCGGGCGGGCTGACCGGCTATGACCTCAAGACAGGCAAACAGCTCTGGATCGCCGCCGACGCGAACCCCATGCGAGTCGTCGCATCGCCCCTCCAGGCCGGCGATCTTATCGTCAGCAGCAGCGGCACCGGCGGCAGGGGCAAGTGGCTCATCGCCGTAAAGCCGCCCGCTTCGCCCGGCGGCGCGGCCCAGACGGCGTGGAAGAACCAGCGCGACGCACCATACGTGCCGACCTGCGTGGCCGTCGGCGGGCTGCTGTTTTCCGTACACGACTCAGGCATCGTAGCATGCTACCGCGCCGCAACCGGAGAGGTGGTCTGGAAGGACAAGCTGCCGGACAGGTTCTACGGCTCGCCCGTCTGCGCCGGCGGCAGGATATATGTCATCGGCCGCAAGGGCACGATGTTCTGCTACGCCGCGGCGGAGAAGTTCGAACTGCTCGGCAAGACCCCGCTTGGCGAGGCATCTTTCGCCACGCCCGCCTTCGCCGGCGCGCGAATGCTGCTTCGCACGCACGGCCGGCTTATCTGCGCGGAAAAGAAGAACTGATCGCGGCGCGGGCTTCGCCTGCGAATGATGAATGTTCAATGCCAAATGCTCAAGAAGCCAAGGCAGTGGCAAACATCATCGGAAGAAGAAGGCGTCTTCCTCTTACCTCGGAGCCGCTGTGTCTCTGTGGTTAAGCTTCTTGTCCTCGCAGGCCGCGAAGAGGTGCTCCTGGAACGCGGCTTGGTTCGGCGGGGCGAAGGCACCGTACTCGCGGGCGAACCGGGCGCGATGACGGTGCAAGGCGAAGAAGCTCACCACGGGCCAGCCGACCCGGCCGAAACACTCGGCGTCCAGCGGGCCGTCGCCAATGTACATCGCGTCGGCCGGGTCGACGTCGTGTTCGGCCAGGACCATGTCCAGCAGTTGCAGCTTGTTGTCGGTGAGGTTGAAGCGAAAGCCCGCCGTGCGGTTGCCGTCCCACCAGAAGTCGTTGGCGCAGATGAAGTCCACTGGGTAGTTGGCCATGGACATGGTCGCCTCGATTCCCGATCGGCATCCGGAGGAGATCACGCCGACGGGCAGGCCGAATCGCTCGCGGGCCAACTCCAGCGGGGCCAGCACCCGGGGGTCCAGCATTGGCTGGGCGCGGCGGGCGTATAATCGGGTGTAGTCGTCCAACTCTTCCTGCGACAGGCCCCGGAAGACGAGCGGGTTGAGCATCTCTACCACGCGGGTGATGTGATGGGGCACTCGGTCCGGCCGGCGGAGGGCGCCCCGGTATTCCCGGTAGCCCCGCAGCCCTGCGACCATGATGCGAAACAGCTTCCGCAGGTGCCCGCGTTTGATCGCGCGCACCACAGCCCGCCGGCAGAGGCCCAGGAAGAACGTCTCCTCGAGCTTCTCACGGAGCAACGTTCCGTTCCAGTCGCATACGACCAATCGCAGCATTTTGAAGGCAACTCCGGTCGGTGCGGCTTTCTGTTCCGCTTAGCCCCGGCCAGCCGTGGCTTTGCCGCGTCCGGCCGGGTTGCCAGAGGATAACTCACCGCGGCCGGGTAGTGCCAGTTCATTTGTGTTCCGGGCGGGGAGATTATGGCTGCTGCGCGTATGCCGGCGGCAAGAAAAGGGGACATTCGGGACATTCCGCTTTTTCGGGGGATACCCAGGGATTGCTATCCCTGGGCTTCGAGTCAATGTTGTGATGGAAGGTTCCTCGTAGTTCCATGGTCTGTGGAACAATCGGGGAGTTCACTGCGAGGGAACAATTCCCCCACAACCCAAGACCTGCGATTCTGAAAGACCCCGAAGCCCAGGGATAGCAATCCCTGGGTGCGAATCCGTGGGTGCGAATCCCTG
>JAUWQU010000247.1 GCA_030610965.1 Phycisphaerae bacterium | reverse complement strand
AGGAGCCCCACTGTCGCCACTTCCCCGTTTGTCCGTTTGTTGTTTGGGATTTGGCCCTTGTTTGTTCCTTGGTGCTTGGGATTTGGGACTTTCGGGCATGAAGTGTCCGGCGTCCGGCCTGTTTTAGATGCGATTGCCCTGGCGTATAGGGAGGAAGGAAAGGCAGGCCCCAGGGCCGGGGCAGAGTGTTTTTCCGGCCTGGTCACTCGGCCGGCAGCAGATTGCACGCCTCGCGGAGCACCCCGATGAACTCGGATCGCCGGCCCGTGCGGTCGTCGCCCAGCGAAGCCTCGGCCGCATCGAGCATCCCCGCCGCCCTGCACGTGCCCTTGTACGACGAGTTCCTGAGGATCATCCCGAAGCCCGCGACCGTGGCGGCGAAGCGGAAGTCCGCCGAGGCGTCCTGGAAACGCCCCGCCGGGCCGCCTGCGGCGCGCAAGGTCAACTGCCGCAACCGGACCTCGCCCGGCAGCCTGTATTCGGCGCGAACCGTGCATATCGAGGCCGCCGGGGCGGCGCCCGCGGGCACAAGCTCGTACAGGACAGTCAGCGACCGCCCCGCCGCGATGAGGCCGCCCGGCCCAGCGGCGGGTCCGGACACCGGGCCGTCAAAGCCGATCAAACGCCAACTCGCCACCGCGGCCGGGTTGAAAACCACGCGAACCCGCGCGTCTCGGGCGATGATTTCCGGCGGGTTCCAGGCGCGGCCCTCGCCCGGCCTGGCCAGGAGGACCACGCGAAGCAGCACGTGCCCGGCCGCCCACGGACACTGGACCACGTCGGCGCGGACCGTCAATGCCTCCGTCTCGCTGCCGGCGGGCGGGGCATAGTCGTACGGGAAGTAGTTGATCATCTCCTCTATCCTCACCGACGACGGCTCGGGCAGGCGACCGTCATCGATGATCAACTGGTAGACGTGGCGGTACGAGGCGTTGTCGACGTTGAGCCCGAACGTCGAAGCCGGCAGTTCGGCTGCGGCGCGGAATGGGCTGTCCTCGGACGGGCCCGCTTGGCTGGGCAGGCTCTGCGTCGCGTCCGGCCGCATGGCGGCGCTGCCGACCGATGGATGCCACGACTCGAAAAAGCCGCCATCATCGACGTAAGCTGGCGTGGGCATAGGGGTCAGGCCAAGCGGATACAGCAATGAGGCCGGCACGTTCGGCGCTGGCTGGGGGATGGGATAGTGCTGTGCAACGTTCGTCCCCGTCGGCACGGGCGGGCGCAGCAGCGCCCAAAGTCCCGCCGCCCCGGCCGCGAGCAACACCGCCGCCGCCACGGCCAGCCATCGCCGGCGGCGCCCGGCTGGCGCGGCCCGGCTGATCGCAGCGCGGTCAATCTCCGCCGCACACTGGGCCAGCGTCGCCCGCTGGAAGTCCGACAGACGCCCCATAGGCTCGGCCGCGAACTCGCCGGCCAGTTCCTCGGCCAACGCGCGGATGCCATCCACCTCCGCCCGAAGCGATTCATCTGCCAGGATGGCCGAGGCGACCTCGGCGGCCCTTGCCGGACCCAACTCGCCCAGTGCGTAGGCCGTCAGGAGCGGATTGTCCTTCGAGAGCTTCATTGCATCTCTCCATCGCGGCCACGGCGGCCGGCGACGCCGAACCGCTTGCGGAGCCGCTGAATACCCGTGTGAATCAGGAAACCGACGTTCGAGACCGACAGGCCCGTAACGCCCGCGATCCGCTTGTACGAAAGCCCGTTCTGAAACCTCAGCCGCAACACCTCCTGCTGACGTGGCGGCAGAGCCGACATCGCGTCGGTCACTCGCACGGCCTGCTCGCGGCCGCTCGCCACGTCGTCGGGAGCCGGCTCCGAACCGGCGCGCGTCCGCTCCGTGTACTCGCTCAGCGGGGTCATGCGGCGTTCTTTGCGGCAGATGTCCAGGCACCGGTTGCGGCAGACCGTGAAGAGCCATTGGACCAAATGCCCGCCATCGAAGTTGCGGTCGGACGCCAGCAGTCGCATGAACGTCTCCTGGACCACGTCGCGGCCACGGTCGGCGTCGCCGAGAATTCGCTCGGCGTAACGCAGCAGCGGGCCTTCGTGATGATCCATGACCTCTCGCAACCAGGCCGCGACGTTGTCGGTAGGTTCTGCCGTCATGCATTGCCCCGCTGCCACGCCTGCCTTGTTGTCACCCTTATCACGATGGCAAGATGCCTTTCTTAGAGGATAATCGGCGAATCCCGCGGAAAAACCGCCCCCGGATTCTTCCCCGAAGGCAAGGCCGTGTCCAGTTCATTCGGGCCGAGCCAAGAAAAACTTGACGCCCGGTATCGCGCGCAGGCCGCGCGACGCCCGAAGCATCGCCCGAAGCTACCCGACCACCCAGCAGGCGGCAGAAGTAAAGAGGCTTGCAGTGCCGCCCAAGGCGGCTATAGTAAACTAAGTCTATTAACGGATTGGTCCTATCATCGGACTTGGGCTATTATGCCCGTGGAGATTCGAAAGGATTACCTCGTGAATCTGCCAAGGGAACTTGAGCGGGTCATTGACCATGCCCGGCAAGGCCAGCCGCCGACGCGAGGGCAGTGCGAATACTTGCTGGCCCTTGAGCCGGCGAGCATTGAGGCCGGGGTAGTCAGGGCCGCCGCCGACGCGGCCTCGCGCGAGCGGTTCGGCAACGAGGCGATGCTGCTGGGGCAGATCGGCATCGAGACTGCCCCGTGCCCGGGCAACTGCAAGTTCTGTGTCTTCGGCAAGGAACACACGACCTTTCCGACAGCACGTCTTGACCGGCGTGAGATTCTCGCCCGCGCCCACGGCTTCGCCGACGGCGACGACCTTTACGCCCTGTTCCTTATGACCATGCACGAGTTCGGCTTTGCCGACCTGCTTGACACCGTGGTGGCCGTGCGGGCCGAAATTCCCGCCCACACGCAGATTGTCGTGAACATCGGCGATTTCGACGCCGCACAGGCGGTCGAACTGCGCGCGGCGGGCGTCGGCGGCGCCTACCACGTCTGCCGTCTGCGGGAAGGCGTTGACACTGACCTCGACCCTGCCCGGCGGCGCCGGACCTTCGACGTCATCGGCCAGGCCGGTCTGGACTTCTATTACTGCTGCGAGCCAATCGGACCCGAACACACGCCGGCAGAACTGGTCGAACAGATGTTCCTTGGCATCGAGGCAGGCTGCTTCCAGCACGCAGCCATGCGACGCGTCTGGCTACCGGGCTCGCCGCTGGCAAACCGCGGGCAGGTCACCGAGCTTCGCCTGGCGCAGGTGGTGGCCGTGGTGACGCTTGCCGCCCTCGGCTGCCCCGAAACGAAGAGCATAGCCGTCCACGAGCCCAATCTGCTGGGCCTCTCGGCCGGGGCCAATGTCGTCTATGCCGAGGCGGGCGCCAACCCGCGTGACAAGGCGGCCGATACGTCAGGCCACAGGGGCCTGGACATCGCTGGCTGCCGCAAGATGCTGTACGAGTCCGGCTTCACCGCTCTTTGCCGCGGCGATGGCACAACGGTGCCGCTGGACCTCGAGTCCCTCGCACCGCCCGAGACTGCCCGGATTCCTTGACCCTACGCCCCCCCGCGTGCGATGCTTGCTCCCACGAGTTATCGCCGGCCAGCGCGCCAGTCAAACGCGCCGGCAAGCATGCAAGAGGCGCCTCGGATGGACAGTAACAATCTTTCCACGCCGCCGGGCAAATCCCGACTGTCGCGGCTGATCGAGTTCCTCGGGCTCCGCCGGAGCATTGTGGGCCTGCTGTCGATGGTCATCCTCGTCGGCATGGGCGAGCACATGGCCGAGCAGTTCCTGCCGCTCTACCTCATGGCCTTGGGCGGCGGGTTCATTGCTGTCGGCCTTCTAAACGGCATGGACACCCTGCTGGGCGCCCTTTATTCGTTCCCCGGCGGATACCTCTCGGACCGCCTTGGCACCAAGCGAGCCCTGCTGCTATTCAACCTTGCCTCGATGGTGGGCTTTCTGATCGTTGTTATCTTCCCTTACTGGCAGGCCGTGCTGGCAGGGGCCGTGCTGTTCCTCTCGTGGACCGCAATCAGCCTGCCGGCCACAATGAGCCTCGTCGCCCGCGTCCTGCCGAAAAACAAACGCACCATGGGCGTGTCGGTGCACTCGCTCGTCCGCCGCGTGCCAATGGCGCTGGGGCCGATGGTCGGCGGGCTGTTCATCGGGGTGTGGGGCCTGGAACTTGGAGTTCGCCTGGCGTTTGTCGGGGCGCTTGCGATGGCGATCATCGCGGCCGTGCTTCAACAGGTTATGATCGAGGACGACCGCAAAAACCCACAGGACCGAGCCGCCGCGTCGTCGGCCGAGCATAACCCCCTGCGGCTGTGGAAATACATGACTCCGTCGCTCAAACAACTTCTCGTGGCTGACATACTCGTGCGGTTCTGCCAGCAGATTCCTAACGCGTTCGTGGTTATATGGGCCGTCGGCACCGCGAAAGACCCGGCGTACGTCAGCGCTTTTCAGTTTGGCGTGCTGCGGACCATCGAAATGGCCACCGCCATACTCATCTACATCCCCGTCGCCTACTTCGCCGACAAGTCGAACAAGAAGCCGTTCGTCGTGATGACCTTCGTGTTTTTCACCGCATTCCCGCTGATGCTGCTGATATCCAAGTCATTCATGATGCTTGCCATGGCATTCGTGCTACGCGGGCTGAAGGAGTTCGGCGAGCCGACGAGGAAGGCCCTCATCATGAACCTCGCCCCCGAGGACCGCAAGGCCGGAATGTTCGGCCTGTACTACCTCATCCGCGACGTGATCGTCTCCGTCGCGGCCTTCGGCGGGGCATTCCTCTGGCAGATCAGCCCCGAGGTGAATCTGATCACGGCCTCCGCCTTCGGCGCGGCCGGAACAATATGGTTCGCCCTCCGCGGCCGGGACATCTCGGCCCCACCGCCGGCGCCCGCGACGGCGAAAGAAGAATAATAATATCCATCGCAGAGAACGCAGGGACCGCAGAGGAAAAAAGGGCCGGAAGAAGAGAAGGCAATACATAGACATATGTAAATCTTACTCTTCTTCTTTTCTCCGCGTCCTCTGCGCTCTCTGCGATGAAATCACCGTTTCTTCTTCTGCGCTACTCGGCCTTCTTCCCGGCCGCGGCCTGGTCGTACGTGCCGATCTTGCGGACCCAGATGTTGCGGTAGCGGATCGGGTTGCCGTGATACTGGAGCGTCAGCGGCAGTTCGGCATCGTGGGGCGTGTACTTGGCCAGCTTCCTCCATGCCATCGCGCCGAGGAACTCCTGGTGGTTGTGGATGACCACGCCGTTGTGGATCACGGTGATATAGGCGGGCCTGACGAGCTTGTCGCCTTCGAACCTCGGCGCCTCGAAGATGATGTCGTAGCTCTGCCACTGGCCTGGCTTGCGGCAGGCGTTGACCAGAGGCGGGTACTGACCGTACATCGCCCCGGCCTGGCCGTCGGCGTAAGTGACGTTGTCGCAGGAGTCCAGCACCTGGATCTCGTACTTGCCCATGATGATCACGCCGCTGTTGCCCCTGCCCTGCCCGCTGCCCTTGATCTCCGTCGGGGCGCTCCACTCGACGTGAAGCTGCATGTCGCCGAACGATTCCTTGGTGGAGATGCTCCCGGTCTTCGGTTCGGCCACCATGTAGCCGTTCTCCACCTTCCACTTGGCCGGAACGACCTGGCCCTTGGTCTTGCTCTGCCAACCCGAGAGGTCCCTGCCGTCGAACAGGACAATCGCATCCGACGGGGCCGTGCCCGCCTTTTCCTGCGTACTGGCAGTACCCGACGTGATTATCCGCGGTTTCGGGCGGTCGGGGTCATGCACGTGCCACTTGCCGTCAGGCTGCATCGGCGTGTCCGTGTAGCCTTCTTTCTTCGGCTTGGCCGCGTCGGCGGCGAAAACCGACAGCGCCAGAACCGCCGACAAAACCATCGAACTGCAAATCGCAACCTTGCTCAGCACGTTCCCATTCAGCATTTTCCTACTCCTCTTTGCCAGTTGTTATCCGCCGGACGCCGCTACGGCCCGGCCTTACCTTCATTGATTGAACGTCGCCGCGGCCAACGCGGACCGCGATCCTTGGCTGTATACCAGCACGGCAGGCAGATTGAAACACCGACATGATGCCGTAATTGACCGAGCTTCCTTCCTGGCGGCCTGCGTTTTACCCGGCCGATGCACGAGACAGAGGCTTCAGGAGGAAGGCTTCAGGGGGAAGGCTTCAGGGGGAAGGCTTCAGGCTTCAGGCTTCAGACTTCAGGCTTCAGACTTCAGGCTTCAGACTTCAGGCGCAGCAAAAACGGCG
>JAUWQU010000717.1 GCA_030610965.1 Phycisphaerae bacterium | reverse complement strand
GCGTATGTGGCGGACTACGATAAGGGCTTGCAGATTTTCGACGTGTCGAACCCGGCCGTGCCTGTGTCAGTGGGTTCCTTCAGCATGTCCAGCTACGCCTTGGCGCTCGAAGTGGTGGGCAATCTGGCGTACGTGGCGAATTACGAAGACGGCCTGCGGATCATCGACGTGTCCGACCCGACCGCGCCCATGCAGGTGGGCATCTCCGACATTGCAGGCAATGCCCGGAATGTGCAGGTCATTGGCAATCTGGCATACGTGACCGACGGGGAATTGGGTCTGAAGATCGTTGACGTGTCCAATCCGGCCGCCCCGGTGCTGCGGGGCTCATATGCTACTCCCGACAGGTGCTCTTCCGTCCATGTCGCCGGCAACCTGGCGTACGTGGCGGAAGGCAAGTCGGGCCTGCGGATCATCCAGGTGGCCGCCCAGGCGGGGCAGGATGTCTCGCAGCTTGACGCCACGACGTACCGGCTGCAGTTCGCCAACCCGCTGACTGAAACCGGCGTGCATATCATGCTCGGGCCGAACATCACCGATCAGGCCGGCAACACCATGGACCAGAACACCGACGGCTTTGGCGGACAGTCGCCGGGCGATGTTTACGATTTCAGTGTCACGGTCGACATGACCCCGCCGCCGGCTCCCGGCGACCTCGTGCTGACAAACGACACGGGGTCGCCCGACGGCGTGACGACCGCCACAGACCTGTCGTTCTCGTGGTCGGCCTCGACGGACGCAAACGGCGTCGCGCGATACGAGTATCGCCTCGACGACGGCGATTGGGCCTCGACGGCGGACCGAGTCGGGCAGGTGACGGCAGCCGAAGGCTCGCACACGTTCGAGGTCCGCGCCGTTGACGGCGCCGGCAACGCCGGACCCGCCGCCGTGCTCGAAGTAGCGGTGGACCTTACCGCCCCCGCAGTGCCGACGGGCCTGCGGTTTGACGGCTCGGTGCTGAAATGGGACGAAGCCGCGGACGCCAACGGCATCTGGAAGTACGAGTACCGCATCGACGGCGGGGAACTGACTACGACCCAGGCCCGCGAGTCGTTTACGGGCCTGGCCGAGGGCGGGCAGGTGGCGCTCGAGGTCCGCGCGATCGACAAGGCCGGCCACGTAGGTGCCTGGGCGTCTGCGAATTTGACGGCCGACTACGGCCCGCGAGTGGTGAGTCACTTGCCCGACGGCCTGGTCGGCCCGGTCGATTCGCTTACGCTGACTTTCAACGAATCCGTAGGCCCTGCCACGCTGACGGCCGGGGACATGACTCTCATAGCACAGTCTCCCGTACCCGTGGGCGCGTACGACACGACCGGCACCGCGTACGACGTGGTCGTGGTCGGTACGGTGGCTTACGTGGGCGACGGAAGCGGAGGTTTGCAGATTCTGGACGTGTCCGACCCGACAAGGCCGTTACGCCTGGGCGGATACGCCTCCGACACGAGCTTTGTCACCAACGTGCTCATGTCCGGCAACCTGGCGTACATTGCGGGCGCCAACGGGGGCGGGGTGCGGATCGTGGACGTGTCCAATCCGTCGGCCCCCGTTCTGGTCGGCAAACATCGCACCGGCCACATACTCCGGGATATGGCCCTGTCCGGCAACCTGTTATACCTGATGCACACGGGTGGCGAAATATACACCGTAGACGTGTCCAACCCGGCCTCGCCGGTGCGTCTGGGCATCTATGACACCCCGGGCTATGGATACGGCATTGTCGTGCGCGGCAACCTGGCGTACGTGGCACGCGATACGGCGGGCCTTCAGATAATCGACGTTTCCGACCCGACGGCGTTTGTGCTCCTGGGCAGCTACGACACGGCGGGCTCCGCGCGCGACGTGGTGCTCTCGGGCGATCTGGCGTACGTGGCCGACGATACCGGCGGGCTTCTGATCATCGACGTTTCCGACCCGGCCGCGCCGGTGCTGGTAGGCGACTACGACACTCCGGGCAACGCGTATCGCGTGACCTTGTCAGGCGGCATGGCCTACGTGGCGGATTCCGCCGGCGGGCTGCTGGTCATCGACGTTACCGACCCCGCGTCGCCTTTGCTGGCGGACGCATATGACACCAGCGGCACAGCCTACGGACTCGCCCTGGCGGGCGATCTTGCCTACGTGGCGGCCGGCGCCGACGGCCTGAAGATCATGGACATCAGCAGGAAGGTCGTCGGCGTGACGCAGGTGGATGCCTCGACTCTGCGCGTGAACCTCGCCGGCGCGCTGGACGAGGGGCAGTGGTCGGTCCGCATCTATCCAACTGTGACCGACCTGGCCGGCAACGTGATGGACCAGAACGCCGACGGCATCGGGGGGCAGAGGCCCGGCGATGTATACACCTTTGATTTCGCGACCGACCCGGCCCCGCCGCCGGCGCCGGCGAACCTTGCCCTGGCCAGCGACACCGGCTCGGCTGACGGCGTGACTACCGCGACCGACCTGGCGTTCACGTGGTCGGCCTCGACGGACGCCAACGGCATTTCCGGCTACGAGCACCGCTTCGACGGCGGCGCGTGGGCCTTCACGGCGGACCTGACCGCCCATGCGTCGGCCCTGGAAGGCCCGCACACGTTCGAGGTCCGGGCGATCGACGCCCTGAGCAACGTCGGCCCGGCGGCGGTGCTGGACGTGGCGGTGGACCTCACAGCCCCCGAGGCCCCGACGGGCCTGCGGCTCGACGGCGCGGTGCTGCACTGGAACCAGGCTGCCGATTCCAACGGCATCTGGAAGTATGAGTATCGCATCGACGACGGCCAGTGGGCGGAAAGTCAGACGACCCAGGGCGGCACGGGCCTGGCCGAGGGGCAGACCGCGACGTTCGAGGTCCGCGCCGTGGACAAGGCCGGCAACATTGGCCCGGCGGGGACGGCCACTCTTACGGCCGACTACGGCCCGCGGATCATCAGCCACGTGCCTGACGGCCT
>JAUWQU010000129.1 GCA_030610965.1 Phycisphaerae bacterium | reverse complement strand
CCGCAATGGAAGCTTCCGCACGCCGCCGACAGAACTACACGCGCCGCCGGTATCTACCATCCGCCAGAAAGAAAACTCGCACACCCCTCGGGCTCGGCGGCTTCTTTCGAGGCTTGCTTGCGGCGGGCGCGGGGCTATATTGGTTTCGGCCGGCCGCACGCGCGGGCGGCGACTGGGACTTGTTGCATGCGGCTTGACTCGAATGAGGGCGAGCGGATGACGGCTCAGCGCAAATATGGCGATGTTCTTCGGGCCCTGATGGCGGGCGAGTCGCTCGGGCGCGACGAAGCCCACGCGGTATTCGGGGCCGTCATGGACGGGCAGTTCAGCGAGGCCCAGATTGCCGGGCTGCTCGTGGCGATGGCGGTCAAGGGCGAGACGATCGAGGAGCTCACCGGCGCGGCCGAGGCCATGCGGGACCACGTCGTGCCGATCGACACCGGCGGGCGGGACGCGATCGACACCTGCGGCACGGGCGGGACCGGGCTGAACACCTTCAACATTTCCACGGCCGCGGCGATGGTGGCCGCGGGTGCCGGCGCGTGCGTGGCCAAACACGGAAACCGCACGGCCACTCGCGTCAGCGGCTCGGCCAACGTCCTGGCGGCTTTGGGGGTGAACCTCGACGCCGAGCCGGCCGCAATCGAACAATGCCTGGCGGAAGCGGGCGTGTGCTTCTGCTTCGCCATCCGGCATCACCCGGCCATGAAGTACGCCGCACCCGTCCGGAAGGCTTTGGGCGTGCGGACGATCTTCAATCTTCTCGGCCCGCTGACCAACCCAGCCCGCGCGAGGCGGCAGGTGATGGGCGTCTTCGACGGACGGCTTACCGAGCAAATCGCGCGCGTGCTGGGCCTGCTCGGGGCCGAGCGAGCCCTGGTGGTCCACGCCGAGGATGGGCTGGACGAGCTTTCGACCACCTCGCCAACCACTATTTCGCAATGGGCCGACGGCGAGGTGACCACCAGCGTGGTTCGGCCGGAGGACTTCAACCTGCCGGTCGCGAGCATGGACGACCTGCTGATAGACTCGCCCGAGGCGTCGGCGGAGGTCGTGCGGCAAGTCCTTGCCGGTCAGCGGGGCGCGGCGCGCGACATAGTCGTGCTCAACGCCGCGGCCGCGATCTACGTAGCGGGCAAGGCCCCCACCATCGCCGCCGCCATCGCCCCGGCCGAGGAGTCCATCGACTCCGGCGCCGCCGGGCGAGCGCTGGCCAAACTGATCGAGATCAGCAACGGATAGGAAATGCCGAATGCCCAATGCCCAATGCCCAGAAATGCTAAATGCCCACAAATCGGTGCGAAACGGCAAGCCGTGAAGGAATCCTTGGCATTCTTGGGCATTTGACATTTAGCATTTGGCATTCTTGGGCATTTAGCATTTAACATTTGTGGCATTTGGCATTTATGGGCATTTAGCATTTGGCATTCGCGGGCAAAGCCCGCGCGGCGTTAGGACGTATTCCATGGATCAACAAGCGCGTGTTACATTCGAGCCGCATGGGCGGGCGGTGTTTGTCCTGACGGGCACCAAGGTCGTCGAGGCCGCGGGGCGAGGCGGGCTCACCATAGACACCCCCTGCGGAGGGGCCGCGACGTGCGGCAAGTGCCGCGTGCGGATCCGCGGAAAGGTCTGCGCCCCCACCGCCGAGGAGCGAGCCCGACTCAGCGAGGCAGAACTGGCGGACGGGTGGCGACTGGCGTGCCAGTCGAGCATCTGCGGCGAGTGCATCGTCGAGGTGCCCGAAACCTCACTCTTCGCCGGCCAGCACCAGATACTCGAGGACGCCCAGACCGGCAGTGAAACCGATGTCCTGCCGGCCGTGCGAAAGCAATACGTCCAGCTTGCCGAGCCGTCGCTCGACGACGACGTGCCGGACCTGCTTCGCCTCCAGGCCGCGGTCGGGCCCGTCGAGGCCGGGCTCGACGTTATCCGCCACCTGGGACGGCGCCTCCGCGAGGGCGGCTTCGCGGGCACGGCCGCGCTTACCGACCACCACCTCATCGACTTCGAGCCGGGCGACACCACGGGCCGCTGCCACGGCGCGGCCTTCGACATAGGCACGACCACTGTCGTCGGCTCGCTGCTGGACCTCGTCACCGGCCGAGAGGTGGCGATCGACTCGGCGATGAACTCGCAGGTGCGTTTCGGCGACGACGTACTCAGCCGCATCGAACTCGGCAGCGACCCGGCCGGGCTGGAAGAGCTTCGCACGGAGATTCTCAAGACCGTCGGCTCGATCCTAGGCCGGCTGTGCGAGCAAGCCCGCGTGGGCCGGGAAGAGATATACGAGATAACCTTCGCGGGCAACACGACGATGCAGCACCTGCTGTGCGGCATCGACCCGGCGCAGCTCGGCTGCGTGCCGTTCGTGCCCGCCTACGGGCGCAGCCTGATTATCCCGGCGGCCGATCTCGGCATCGCGATCCATCCGCGAGCCCAAGCTGTGGTGTTCCCGGTCATCGGCGGGTTCGTCGGCGGCGACACGGTGGCGGGCATGGTCTCGACCCGGTTGGGCGAGGGCCAGGGCCCGGAGCTTATGGTCGACATAGGCACCAACGGCGAGATCGTCCTGGCGGTTGAGGACAAGCTCTGGGCCTCGTCGACGGCGGCAGGCCCGGCGTTCGAGGGCGCGAGGATATCATGCGGCATGAGGGCGACGGCCGGGGCAATCGAGAAGGTGGTCTTCGACGACGGCATCCACTACAGCGTCATCGGGCACGTCGAGCCGGTGGGGCTCTGCGGCAGCGGCCTGGTGGACCTGACGGCCGAACTCTTGCGCAGCGGCCTGGTCAACTCCGTCGGTCGGATGCTACCGCCTGACGAGCTGCCGGACGGTGCGGGCGAGGCGCTTGCCCGCCGCGCAGTCCTGGACGGCGGCCAGCCCGCATTCGTCCTGGCCGAGCCGACGGACGACTCGCCCGGCGTGGTGCTCCGTCAGAAGGACATCCGCGAGCTTCAGCTTGCCACCGGCGCGATCCGCGCGGGGATTACGATCCTGCTGAAGCAGGCCGGCCTTTCCGTCGGCGACCTCAAGCGGGTGCTTATCGCCGGCGGGTTCGGCAGTTTCATCCGCCGCAACAACGCCCAGCGAATCGGCCTGCTGCCGCCCGGCATCGACCACAGCCGCATCCACTACGTCGGCAACGCCTCCCTTGCCGGCGCCAAGTGGGCACTTGTCAGCACCAACGCCCGCAACCGAGGCGAGCACCTCGCCCGCCTGGCCCGACACGTCGAACTATCCCGCGACACCGATTTCCAAATGGAATTCGCCGAGGCGATGATCTTCCCGGACCAATGAGGTCGGCCAACGACTTTTCTCGCAGGGATGCAGGGGATGCAGGGGTAAAAGAAGAAGAAACGGTTTGAGCAAAGATAAACGCAGATGAACGAAGATATAAGATAAGACTTGTTTTTATCTGCCTTTATCTGCGTTTATCTGTGTTCATCTCTGCAATGCTCTGCTGTTTCTTTAATCCCCTGCATCCCCTGCATCCCTGCCCCAAAAAGGCTCGCGGAAATGACAGCGGGCGGCCCGGAGTAGGCCGCCCGCTGTCGGTCGCTTCGTTGGTTCCAATGCGGGTCAGGCTAAGCGGCGTCGGCGGCGCGAGGCGTTCAGCAGCAGCGGCACGCCCATCAACAGCAGTCCCAGAGTGGCCGGCGCGGGCACGGAGCCGAGGCCGGCGACAAGCATGTCCTGCTTGCCGTCCGAATGCAGCACCGTAAGGGTCATCACCGATTGGTAGTCATCGGGCATATCCAGCAGCATTGCGTTGGCGGCCGCGGTTACGTCGGCGTTGCCGGTGATGTATAACCGCCCGCTGGAGGCGTCGAAACCGTTGGCCTCGTTCTCGTAGAGCACTTCCCACAGCGACACGCCGAGCGCGGCGGCCAGTTCCGAAGTCGTGGCCAACTCGACGTACGTTTCGTAGAGGTAGGCGACAAGCGAGCCGTTGTGGAGGAAGTCTATGCCCTGCTCGGTCACCTGGCCGGTGCCGGCGTACTGCTCGGCGTCGACGCAGAAGGCCTCGAACTGCTGGTTCTGGTAGGTCACGCTGTAGAGGCCGACGGGCACGTTCTTGCCGTCGGCGCTGAACCCCTGGCAGTGGAACGTGACGTATTCGGTCAGGGACGGACCGTTGTAGGTCATCATGTCGGCGGAGGCGATCGAGGCGGTGACGGACAACGAGAGGACGACGGCGAGGATGCTGGCGTTCGTAAGCTTCATGTTCGAGTCTCCTTGGACCCTGTGCCGGTATGGCACGGTTTTCTTCTTGTTCTTGCGGCTCGGCGGCTCCGGGCGGCACGCTGCCTGCCCGGACGCCGCAAGCTCGCATTGGTTCCTCGCAGCCGGCGTCAAGCGATTGACTTCTCAACAACCGACTGCATCGGAAAGCTACGATTCGCCCAGCCCGCGGGCCAATTCGGCGAAGGGAAATTCGAGCAAAAAATCGGCGACCGGCGAAAAAACTCGCGGGGTCCGGAGGCGCTGTTTGCGGCTTGGAGAATGGTTGATGATTACCGGCCGATTCGCTGCGCCCATCAGCCGGCGTATTGAGCCGCGGGCAAACCCTATGGACACTGCCCGGCGGAAATGCGAAGATATCTGGACTATGGACGTCAATCAGATCACAGAATGGATAACGGCCGGGCAGACCGACGAGGTCGAGAGCGCCTGGATGGCCGCCGCGGAGTCCGAGCCCGGCATTTCGACAAGAGAGGCCGGCGAGATCCTCGCGGCCCTTGTGGCAGCGGAGAAGGACGACCTGGCCGACGCGCTCGGGTGGGCGCTGCTGGAGGAACGCAAGGAACTCGACACGCTGACCCAGCGGCTCGAGCTGGCCAAGGTCATGGCCATGGCCGTGCCCGTAAGCGGCGACCTGCGCCAGCAGGCCCTGGACTTCTACCACGAGGTATTCGCCGCGCACCCCCATTTCGACGGGCTGGTCAAGGCTTCCGATCTTAACAACGCCCAGACGCCGAGGCGGGCCTTCGCCACACTGGACCTCTGCCTGCGCCTGACCGACGGCGGGTACGTCTCCAACCGATTCCGCAACCAGGTCGCACAGGTCAAACACTTCGACGACGTGCTGGGCGAGTACGAACTCGAGGACCTCGCCGACGGAAAAATGACACTCGATCCGCGGCGCCTGGCCGACGAGTTCGAGATCATCGGCGAGACCGACTTCCGCGTCCTGTCAAAACGCGACCCGTCCAGGCTCGGCGAGATGTTCTTCGACGACCCGGCCACCGTGCTCATCGGCGTCTGCCAGGCACACGAGGGGCGTATCGACTCAATCGACCTCAAGGAAATGCTGGTGCCAAAGTACATCCCGGCTGACAAGTGGTCCGGCTGGTGGAACAAGGCTCGCACGGCCGCCAAGAGGTGCGACAAGCTCACCGTGGAAGGGCGCAACCCGGTCGCCCTGGTCCACCACCCCGACGGCCTGACGCTGGAGGACGAACTGGCGCGGGATATCGAATCGGCGCGGACCCCGCTGGCGACGCTCGAGCTTCTTCGTCGTTACGCCCGCGAGGCCCGCCAGCGGAAGCTGGACATCGACGCGGCCTTCGCCTCGACGATGGTGAACACTCTTGCCGACCAGGCCCGCAGTTTCCAGAAGGCCAGGCCCGCCGACGCCCTTACGGCAAGCCTGGGGGTCGCGGTCGCGGCGAAGCTGGGGCTGGCGGCGCCGCAAGGGCATTTCCCGTCGCCGAAGGAAGTCCTGGCCGCGACGGCCGACGCTGTGAAGGTCGTCTCGGCGCTGGAGGACGACTCCCTCTGGCTGGCTGCGATGACGGCCATGAGCGAATTACCCAACGGCCCGGACCTGCTGGAAAACCTGGTGATGGTCGCGCCGACCCGCCAACTCGACGCCCTGGCCAAGCTGCTCGGCAAGGCAGGCCGCGAGCATGCCATGGCCGACGCGGTCGCCAAGGCCATGGCCGACCCGCTGGGCAACCTGGAGCTGATGCTCTGGCTGTGGTCCGACCCCGCCGGCGGCGCGCCGGGCGGAGCCGGCAAGCTCGATATACTCTCCAAGCTGCTGAAGGTCCTGCACGACCTCGACATCGACGCTCATCTGGCCGAGTCGTTCGATCGCAAGCAGCTTCAGCGCCGCATCCGCAACGCAATCGCCGCACGCGACCTGGCCGGCTTCCGCGAGGTGGTCGCGGAAATGGACGAGGCGATGGCCAGCATCATCAAGAACCGCATCGCGCGAACCGACGGCCTGGCCGAGAGCGTCCGCAACGACATGATGGATATCCTCCGCGAGAACTTCTACGGCCTGTTCGCCAAGAAACGCGTCGAGCCCTGGCTGGACGAGGCCATCCTCTACACCACGCGGGCCGGGCTGAGGCTCCAGGAGGCGCAGCTCAAGGACCTTATCGAAAACCAGATCCTCGCCAACAGCAGGGCCATAGGCGCGGCCGCGGAACTGGGCGACCTCAGCGAGAACAGCGAGTGGAAGTACGCCATCGAGGAGCGGACCAAGCTCCAGGGCCGGCAGGCGAAGATCCAGGACGACCTGACCAAGGCCCGCGTGATGCACCCGGAGGAGATATCGACGGACACCGTCAATATCGGTACGAAGGTCACCCTGCGGCGAATCTCTGGCGACGGCCGGATGGACGTGTCGATTCTCGGCCCGTGGGACACCGACCTTCCCCGCCGCCGTTACAGCTACCAGACGGCGATGGCCCAGAGCCTGCTGGGCAAGTCCACCGGCGAGTCCGTGACGCTCCGCCTCGAAGGCGACCAGACCGAGTACGAGATCGTCAACATCGGCGCGGCGGAGTTTTGAGATTGGAGAAAACACCATGAACCGACGTGAGTTTCTCAAAACTGCCGGCGCGGCCGCCACCGCCGCCGCAGTACCGCAACTCGCAAAAGGCGCCGACAAGCCCCCCGCACCGGCGAGAAAGCCCAATATACTCTTCCTGTTCTCCGACCAGCAGCGGTGGGACACCGTAGAATGCTACGGCCGGGCCATATTCCCCGGCCTGACGCCGAACCTCGACCGCATGGTCGCCGAGGGCGTGCGGTTCCAGCACTCGTTCACGTGCCAGCCCGTCTGCGGCCCGGCCCGCGCGGCATTGCAAACCGGCAAGCACGCCAAGCACACCACCTGCTTAAAGAACAACATCGCCCTGCCGCGGCGCGAGAATACGATGGCACACCTTCTCTCTGCCGCCGGATACGATGTTGGCTACATCGGCAAGTGGCACCTGGCATCCGACGGCAAGACCTACCCCGACGTCGAGCCCTTCAACTGCCGCTCCAGGCCCGTCCCGACCGACCGGCGCGGCGGGTACAAGGACTTCTGGCTGGCATCTGACGTGCTCGAGTTCACCAGCCATGCATACGACGGACACATGTTCGACGGTGACGGCAAGAAACGCGAGTTCCCGGCCGGGCGATACCGCGTCGACGCCCAGACCGACTGGGTAATCGAGTACCTCCGCACCCGCAAGGGCGGCGCTGCCGGCGGCGCGGCCAGGCCGTTCTTCCTGTTCGTCTCGTACATCGAGCCGCATCACCAGAACGACCACAACCACTTCGAGGGCCCCCACGGCTCGAAGGAAAAGTTCCGCGACTACCGCCTGCCCGGCGACCTCGATAGCGCCAAGGGCGACTACAAGGCCGAACTGCCCGATTACCTCGGCTGCTGCCACAGCCTCGATGCCAACGTCGGGCGAATCCGCGACGAGCTTGCCAAACTCGGCCTGGCCGAAGATACGCTTGTTATCTACACCGACGCCCACGGCTGCCACTTCCGCACGCGAAACGGCGAGTACAAGCGGTCCTGCCACGACAGCTCGATACGCACACCCCTGATCGCCTGCGGACCCGGCTTCACGGGAGGCAAAGTCGTCGAGGATATGGTCAGCCTGCTCGACCTTACCCCCACCGTCCTGACCGCCGGCGGCGCGAAGCTGCCGGACTACCTCGCCGGACGCCCGCTGCAAGGCCTCATCGACGGCTCGGCCAAGGACTGGCCGAAGGATGTCTTCGTGCAGATCAGCGAGAGCGGTTGCGGCCGGGCCGTGAGAACCAAACGCTGGACCTACTGCGCGGAGGCGCCCAAGGGCAAGGCACGCTACGGCACGCGCGACAGCGATCTCTACCAGGAGGCATTCCTCTACGACCTCCAGGCCGACCCGCACCAGCGGACAAACCTCGTCGACAGCGCAGCCCACGCCACGGTCCGCGCCGAACTGCGGGAACTGCTCGGTCGCCGAATGGCCGCGGCGGGAGAGAAGCCGCCGAAGATCCTGCCCAAGGCGCAGGCCTAGCCGCCCTCGCGGCGGGCCGAACACGCAAGCCCACGGCGCGAGCCGTGGGTAC
>JAUWQU010000648.1 GCA_030610965.1 Phycisphaerae bacterium | reverse complement strand
GGGCTATCAGGCGAACGTCTCTCCGCAGGTTCAGAAACAGATACGCACCGGCCGGGGCGGGGTTCTGAAGCCCGAGCGGCTGGACGAGATCGCGGAGGTGCTGCTGGAGTGGCGGGACCTTCGCGGCTTCCGCAACCGCTTCAGCGGCGCCAGTCCCCAGGGGCTCAAGGCGTACGGCAAGACGCTGCTGGGGCGGATCAAGACGGACCCCAACGACGCCGCCCTCGATGCCAACAGCCTCGAAGCGCTTGCGGGCGACACGCTGAAAAGCCAGGTAATGCGGCTGGCGCTGGTCCAGCGGATTCAGCAGGCGGAGGCATTCAAGGCCAAGCCGCGTAGTGATCGCGACGTGATCATCGTCGAGTTGCTTGAGGCCAAATACTACCCGGACGTTGGCGCGGCCATGGCTGAAACGGAGGCCGGCACGGCCCACAGGGCCACCGGAGGCCGACCCGGCTTCAAGGTCATCATGCTCGCCCGAACTCCGCGCGGGCAGACCCAGGCCAACCAGATTGTGGCCAACCTTCGCCAGTTCAGCGTGGCGTACGCCCGGTGGCTCAGCAGCCTGAAGATCGTGGACCATCGCGTGGATTGGGTCTCCAGCACGCCTGTCGGCGGCAGGGCCCCCACGGGCGTGGCCACTGTGGGCAGGCCCGACCCGCTGATGCCCGACGAGGACACCGGCGCGGACACCCGCTTCAAGGTCATATGGTTCCTGGAGATACTCAATGACGGTATCGCCCTGAGCGACGTGAAGACCGGGTCGGGCGAGAATACGTACGAGCTCGGCAAGCAAGTGGATATGTACCCGGACTTCGAGCCCACCGACGTAATGCCGGCCGAGAAGCGAATAGTGCCATTGTCCGTCGGCACGAAGCTGACCATCGATGAAATACGGAATAAGCTGACGGCCCCGTGGTATCACGTGAAGGCCGTGGACACCGGCGGCAAGAGCCTCGGCGCCGGCTGGGTCGCCGCCGTCGACATCAACCAGCAACTTAAACCGATCAAGCAAGGTTCCTAGCAGGCCCGTGGGAGAAAACGCGTATGCGGTTCGTGCGTGAGAATCTGTTCTATGTGATCCTGGCCGCCGTGGTGGTCATCGGCAGCGGCGTGGCGATCTTCTATTACATCGGCAGCGACATAGGCAATACGCTCAAGAGCCGCACCAGGGTTTCCAAGCAGCTTTCGAGCCTGGCCAAGCAAGACCTGAAGGTCAACAAGCGAGCCGTCGATGAAATGAAGGAGCGGATCGAACTGCTGAAAAAGGCCAACGATGGCGACCTCCAGGCGTGCCTGAAGTTCAACAAGGAATACCTGCCCGTCATAAGCCTGCCGGAGGGCCTGGGGTCCACCCGGCCGGCATTCCCCATCGACCCGGCGAAGTGGAACCGCGAGGGCCTCTACTACACCTTCATCAAGGCGTACCTCACGCAGATCGACCTGACGATCTCGCCGCTGCGCCAGGGCCTCGAGCCGACCAGTCCGCCGACGGTCCAGGAAATCGAGGCCGAGCGGGCCAGGCTCGCCGAGAAGTTCACCGATCCGGTGGAGGCGGCCGCGAAGGCCTCACAGTCTGCCAAGCTCCACAAGGCCAACGCGGGCCTGATATACGTCGGGCCGTCCGCCCTGGACAGGTACTTCACGGTCGGCCAGACCCGCGCCACCGACGACAAGATATGGGAAGGCCAGGTTAACCTTTGGGTGACCAACGAGATCATCCAGGCGATCATCGCGACCAATCAGCAATGGCTCGCCGAGCATCAGATTCCGGGCGCCCCGGCGCCCAAGCCCAGCGTTCCGAGAAGCGCCGTCAAGCGACTGACCAACATCACGATCAATGAATCCATCGCCCCCGCCAGGACCGGGATTCCCCGCCGGTCGCTGACGCAACGGGAGACTGGCGGGCAGTACGCGGTCGTGCCCTACAAGTTCACCGTTATCATGCCGACCAGGCATGTCCGCCGGCTGAGCCGCACGCTGGAGACGCAGAACTACCACACCGTGACCAACATAACCATGACCGAGGTGGGCCCGACGGCCAGGGATGGGTTCTACTACGGCGTCGAGCCGGTGATGCAGGTGGTGATCGAAGGCGAATTGCTGCTGCTGGCCGACTGGATCCGCCCGCTGTTGCCGACCCAGGTCGCTATGCACGTGCCCCCGGGCCCCGGCGGAAAGTAAAGAACACTCGATCTAATCACCACCGCAGAAGTCCAGTGCGAGGAGGCCTCTGAATGGCCAAGGCAGAGAGTTTGAGTACGATGGAACGGCATGTCGAAAAGCTGGTGCTGATGGTCTGCCTGTTGGCGCTGGCCTTTGCTGCATGGTACTGGATCGTTTCGTCGCCGCTCGAGCTGGAGATCGTCAAGGCCACCGGACGAGGAAAGCAGTTCGTTCCCCCGGCCAGGGTGGACGATCTCCTGAAGAGCGTGGCCAAAAAGGTCCAGAAAGTCTACGAGGATACTGAGCTAGAGAAGGTCCCCGTGCCCGTCTGGGTGGGGCACCTGGAAGACGTGCGGGCCATGGAGCCCCTGCCGACAGCGCCGACTGACCTGGCTTCGGCCCGGCTGCCACTGGCGCCCGTGGAACTCCCGTTCGACCCCACCGCGCAGATCTCCCTGGCCAAGCTGATTGCGGCCATGCCAGTGCCGGTCAAGCCCGTGATGATGGCTTCGGTCGAGTTGCCCAACAAGCCCCCCCTAGGGGACGTGGTTCTCGCTCGCGGAGTCGGCGGGTATTTCCTGGGCAAACTGACGGCCGACTGGCGGAACATTCTCAAGAAGGCCGTGCCGTTGAACCAGGTCGTGCCCTACAAGGTGATCGTGGAAGTCCAGCAGGCCCCGCCGGACGGCGACTGGGCCAAGGCCGAGACCGTGGTCGTCCAGACCCCGCCGACGCTCGACGCAAACGGCGACCCGATGGCGACGCCGGCCATTCCGGACTTCGACGGCAGTAACATCCAGGAAGTCCGCGCCGCCCGCGATGTCGTCCGGGACCTCTGGCAGCAGCAGATTCTCCAACCGATGTACCGGCCTGTCTGGCGCGCCGACATGAAGCAGTGGGTCGAGCCCGAGTTGCCGGCGGCGCCGGTGCCTGCCGCTCCTGCCGCTCCGCCCGCCCCCGCGGCGGTGGCGGCGGCTCCGGCGGCTGCGGGGGGGCCGGGGGCTCCGGGGGGTGCGGTGGGTCCGCGCGGCGC
>JAUWQU010000589.1 GCA_030610965.1 Phycisphaerae bacterium | reverse complement strand
CGAGCTCCACCTTGGGCGCCCGGGCCGGGGGGGCTGGCCCGGCCGACGACCGGAAGGTCTTCTGGCGAGAGCAGGTCGACGCATCCGGCATGCTCGATCGCTGCCGCGACCTCAAGGCCTACGACGGCCGATGGTCCGACGGTATCGAGGCGTACCTAAAGGCCCTGGCCGACAAGGACGCGCCGGTGCGCTACTGGGCCGTCGTCGGGCTCGACCAGGTAGGCAAGGCCGACCCGGCCATCGCCGCCCGCGCGATCCAGGCCGTGATGGCACTGAAAACCGACCCCGCCGCATCAGTCCGTGCCGCCGTCGGCGAGGCGCTGTGCGACTTCGGCAAGTGCGACGACGGCCTGGCCGTCCTGCTGGAAGTTGTCACCGGCAAGACCGGCATGGGCGCCGGCTACGCCGCCTGGGCGCTCTGGCGGCTCGGCGAAAAGGCCAGGCCGATCCTGCCCCAATTGGAGAAATCCCCAGGCCCCTCCACCCGATACCCCAAGGACGCCCTCAAGCGCGTCATCCAGAGGCTCAAGAAAGGGTAAAGACGACGAATCGCCTCTCACCCGCGCCGCAGGGCAGGGCGATGGTGGGCGACTCGGCCATGTCCAGGCCGAACTTGCCGGCCTCGCGGCGCGAGAGCGCTCGCTGGGCATCCGCGGCCGACGGGGTGGTGTAGAAGATGATTTTCCCGCCCGGCCTCGGCAGGGCGCGACACTCCCGCAGCATCTTGCCCGGCGTGCCGACGGCCCGCAGGAGCACCGCGTCGTAGCACCCGGCGTGCTCGGGTTCTCTGGCGAGTTCCCTTGCCCGTCCGGTTAAGGCGCGGCATTTCGTTAGGCCCATGCGCTCGATCTGCCGCCGGACGAAGTCGATCTTCCGCCCGCGCCCGTCGATGCCCGTCACGGTCAGGGCCCGGTTCGCCCACGCCAGCGGCAGCATGGGAAACCCCGCACCGCAGCCGACATCGGCGACGGCGAGCGATTCGCTCATCAGCTCCCGCGCCGCCATTCCCACGGCCAGGCTGTCGGCGAGGTGGAGCAGCCAGAACTCGTCGGCGTCCGTGATGCGAGTGAGATTTGTACTGCGGTTGGCTTCGACCAAATCCGCGCGCAGCCGCTCAATGGCCGACATGTCCGTCAGGCGCGACTCCGCCACGCCGCAGGCTTCAAGGAAGCTGATCAACTCATCGCGGTCCATGGTCAAGCCTTCTCGTTTTCAGCAGGGAACAGGGGATGCAGGGGACACGAAGAGAGATAAGCAATGATGAACGCAGATGAAAACAGTCTTGGGGCCTCATTGTGGGCTCCCTTGGCTTTTCCATCTGTCAAGTTTCTCTCCGCGGCCTCTGCGCCCTCTGCGAGAGATCCTATTCCTATTCCTCAGCCAACCGCCGGCGGACGGCTTTGGGCGACAGGCCGGGCAGGAGGAATTCCTTGTGCGGGCTGGTCGGGCCGGCGACCAGAGTTACCGACCGGGCATCGAGGCCCAAAGCGCGGGCGATTATCCGCCCGACGGCGGCGTTGGCCTTGCCCTTTTCCGGCGGGGCCATGGTGGCGACCTTCAGCGCGTCGCCCAGCACGCCGACGATGCGATCTCGGCTGGCATTGGGAACAACCTTAACCGGCAGCACGCAGCCGTCGGCGATGGCCCGCAAGCTGATGTTCTCGACGCTCTTCATTGCGGCCCCTGTGATGCCAACGTCGTTTCTCTCTGCGGCTCTGTGGTAATCGTATTTCCCCGTGGCTATTCCAGCATGCCGGCCTGCTTGGCGTATTCGAATATCCCCCCGGCCGCGACGATCTCGCCGGCGTCGCCCAGGGCGCTGAGCTTGTGTTTCTGGCTGTGCGTTAGGTTGGTCAGCACGCCGGCGGCAAGGTCCAGGCTGAAGGCGTCGCCAGTGACGAACGATTCCACCAGCCGCGTCGGCGTCTCCAGCGGCACCAGGTACGCGCCGTTGATGCTGTTGCGGTAGAAGATTCTCGCGTAGCTTTCGGCCACCACCACTCGCACGCCTGCCTCGGCGATCGCCAGCGGCGCGTGTTCCCTGCTGGAGCCGCAGCCGAAGTTCCGCCCGCCGATGATCAGGGCGAACTCGCTGGCCAGCGCGTCGGGCTCGACGAACGGCACGTTCCCGCCGGGCAGACCGCTCTGGGCGATCGGCACGCCGCTCATCGCGTACTTGCCGAAATACGTCCGTTCCTCGGGCAGCGAGGGATTGTAGCTGAGATACTCCGCCGGGATTATCTGGTCGGTGTCGATGTTGTCGCCGACCACGAACGCCTTGCCGCGAATGAGATTGTCCATCTGCCTGTGCCTCGTTCTGCGAAACTCCGATTGCCTGTCTGACCAGCGGGACATTCTATCGCCACCGACGCCCGAGCCTAAAGCAGTTTCTCCAGGCCGAAGGCGATGAGAACCGCGCCGCCCAGAAGCGGGGCGACGACCAAGGCGATGAAGTAGAGGTCCATGAGCTGGCGATCGGTCTTGGACCCGTCGGGGAGGGCGGCGTCGGGCTTGCCCGCGCGCTCGCCCCGGCCGCTGACCCAGCCTCCAAGGAAGACCAGGCCGACGGTCATGAGTACCGCGCCTGCGAAAACAAGAATTGGACCCAGCATTCGGCAATCTCCGGGCGACCGGCGGCGTCAAGGCGAACGGCGGGAGTTTATGCCCCGCCGGCCCTCCAGGCAAGTAGGCATCGGTATTGGTCCCGCGCGCGAACAGGCCCGCGCGGCTGCGCGGGCCTGGGAAGTGTGTGTCCCATTGTCGAAACGTCGGCCAAGCCGGTCAGGCCGAAACGGCTTGGCGGCTCGGGGCCGCGGCGCCGAGAGTGGCGTTCTCCAGGGCCGTGACGATCGCCTGGTGAACCTCCTCGGTGGTGAAGACCGGCTTGATCAGCAACTCGTCGCCGCCTTTCTGCCAGGCCCGCCACGCGATGTCGTAGCGGTCCAGCCAGCCCGTCAACAGCACGGCTGGGCGATTGCCGGCGGGAGCCGCATCCTGCAGAAGGCCCAGGAAGCCGTCCTCGGCCAACTCGGCGGCGACGATGACCAAGTCCGGCCGCCAGTGCGCCACGCGCGCCAGGGCATCGTCAAGTCGGTTCTCCTGGACCACCAGGTGAGCGTGGCTTTCCAGGTACGTCGACGCCATCCGGGCAAATCGCCAGTCCGGCTCCACTATAAGCACTCTCATCGACATAGGGCTTCCTTTCCAAGAACGTGCCATCAGACATATCGGCCGGGTTGGCCCGAAGGATGAACACATTCCGCTCGGGCTGGCGCCAAAGACAAAGCTCTTCAGCAGGGATGCAGGGGATAAAGCAGCATAAGATTTGGCAAAGATAAACACGGGCGAACTCGGATAGGTACTGTAAAACCCTTCTTTATATGTGGTTATCTGCGTTCATCTTTGCCTGTACTTCTTCTTTATCCCCTGCATCCCCTGTATCCCTGCGAACAAACGATCCCTGCTGCCGTCATCGATCGACCAGATCGCGGAGGCTCACCACGCCCTTTAGCTCGCCGCCGTCGGCG
>JAUWQU010000192.1 GCA_030610965.1 Phycisphaerae bacterium | reverse complement strand
CGCCTACAAGAAGGCCGTCGCCGTCAAGCCGGACTTCGCCACCGCTTACTGGTTCATGGGCATGGCCTACGAGGAACTGAAACGCTACCCCGAAGCCATCGAAGCCTACAAGAAGGTCGTCACCATCAACCCGGGCGACGCCAGGACTTACTCGTCCATGGGCCACATCTACCAGCACGAATTGAAGCGCTACCCCGAGGCCATCGCCGCCTACGTGAAAGTCGTCATCTTCGACCCGAACGACGCCCGCGCTTACTGCGGCATAGGCCTCGCCTACGAGCAACTGAATCGCTACCCCCAGGCCATCACCGCCTACGAGCAATTCCTCCGCCTGGAGCCCACAGGCGCGGTGGCCGACTCAGTGCGGGCAGACCTACCAAGGCTTCGCCGTCTCGCCGGCAAGTGATTCGACCCGTCTACCGGCAGGCAGATGCCGCGCCTACGCCGCGCCGTATGTCGCCTTCAACCGCCTTGCCCACCGCCAGGCAGGTCTTGCATGGCTTCTCCATCGTCGGGTGCTTCCCGCAGGGACCGTTGCTCGGCCTTGTAATCGGCGTAATGGATGATGTTGAGTTGAGGGCACTGGCTGACTACCTCAAGCTTCTGGTCGCGCGGCAGGAGCTTCTCGGCCAGGCGGACGAAAAGGCTGTCCGGCAGCGAGTTCAGCCACGCCAGCGTGCCGTCCGTGTGGCGCTCGTGGACGCTCCGCTCAACCAGATCCCACATTGAAGGAAAATAGGGACGCCAACCCTTTTCAGTGCCGAAGCCGCCTCGGCGACGCAAGCAAGAATGGTTAGACCCTATTTACTTTGGCTCGGATTTTGGCGCGGGTTTGGGCGTTGTCGGCCGGGTTCTGGCCGGCGGCGGCTTCTTCGAGGATCATGCCGAGCGATTCGAGGTCCACCACGTAACCCGTGCCGACCTGGAATACGACGTCCTTGAGCCGCAGCCCGACCCGCGCGGCCGGGCTGCCCACGTCGATGCCCACAACCATCAAACCGTGCTCCACCGGCAGACGAAGCTCGCGGGCGATCTGCGGCGTCACCTCCCTGAATTTCAGGCCGAAGAGCCTGCTCGCCAGGAGGTTGCCGTCGGGTTTGGGCTTGGCCTTTATGTCAACTGTGATCTGAAGGGTCTTGCCGCCGCGATCGCACTCCAGAAACGCCTTGGCCGGGGCGCCGAGGGCGAGCATCTCGCAGGTGAAGTCCGGCGCCTGGGCCAGGGCCTTGCCGTTAAGCGCACGCAGGAAGTCGCCCACCTTGAGCTTTCCGTAGGCGGGCGTGCCGGCCCGCACGGCCGTGACGATAAGCTCGTCGCCCGCCCGGCCGTGACGCTGCTGGACGGTCGCGCCGAAGACCGCACGGTTGATCCTCTCGAAGTTCAACAGCATCGGGAAAAGCGCCATCAGTTTGTCGACGGGAATGGCGAAGCCGATGTTCTGGGCGTCGGCGCGGATGGCGGTGTTGATGCCGATCAGCTCGCCGCGGACGTTTAGCAGCGGCCCGCCGCTGGAGCCGGGGTTGATCGGCGCGTCGGTCTGGATGAGCCCGGAATACTTCACTCCCTGGGCGAACTGAAGCTCGCGGCCCAGGGCGCTGACGATACCCGCGGTGACCGTGTGCGACAGGCCCATCGGGTTGCCGACGGCGATGACCGTCTCGCCGACCATCAAATCGTCGCTGCGGCCACGCGGCAGGTGCGGCAGCGCCTTGCCCTTGGGCGGGTCGATCTTGAGCACGGCAAGGTCGTGGTCGGGGTCGGCACTGATTACCTGGGCGGCGAGCTTGAAGTTGTCGGCCAAGGTGACGGTGATCTTCGTGGCCCTGCTGACGACGTGGGAGTTCGTTACGATGTACCCGGCCGGGTGGACGAGAAACCCGCTGCCGAGGCTCTGGACGGGCACGTTGCGGCGCAAGGGGCTCGGGAAGATATCCTGGAAGATGTCCCTGCCGAAGGGCCCGAAGCTGGTGGTGACGATCTTCTCCGACGATATATTCACCACCGACGGCTTGGCCCGGCGATACGCGAGCACCACGGGCGTCACGCGAGACACGGCTGGGGCCTGTGCCGCGACGGCCGGCGCGAAGGCCAGCCCGGCAGCAGCGAAAACGATCCACGATGCGAGCTTGTTCATTGCAGAATCCTCTGACTCGAAAAGCGATAATACGAAACCAAACAGCCGGAACACGGCCTCTGTCGCCGGTGCCACTCATGGGCAAGATGCCCACGCCACTCACAGCCTGGTGGGCTCCTTGGACGTGGGAATGTTATAATGCAAATCGGCAGTTGCCGGTATTCTCACGGTTAGCGCTGATTATAATGAATCGAATTATCGGGCTGGTTGACCATTTGACATTTTCCCATCAGAGTTTATGATGGCGGACTTACGGTCGTAAACAGTTCGGTTTTTCGCGTCGGCTTCCTATCATGGCTGACAACAAGATACGCGAGACATTCAGTGCCCGCGAATTGGCGATTGTTCTGAGCCACTTCGACTTGGGCATCACGTCGAGCATCGAGGAGTTTGCTCGCGGCTCTCGCCGCGCGCCCAAGCTGGTTGTCCAGGCCCAGCGAGGCAAGTTCCTCTTCAAGCGGCGGGCCAAGGGCAAGGACGACTTGGCCAAGGTGGCCTTCACGCACCAGATCCAACTCACCCTCGCCGGCCAGAACTTCCCCCTGCCGCACCTGTTCGGCACGCGGGACGACAACAATTCCATGCTGGTCTGGGAGTCGAACATCTACGAGATGTTCGAGTACATCGAGGGCACGGGCTATGACGCCTCGTTGGACGCGACGTTCCACGCCGGGAAGATCCTCGGCCTCTACCACAAGCTGCTCCAGGACTTCCGTAGCGACTACAAGCCTCCGCAGGGCAGCTACCACGGCGCCAAGGCCATCCAACAGGCCATCCGAAACACGATAAGCTCGCTGCCGATGGAAAAACGCCCCTCGGCCGAGGAACTCACCGAGACCGTCCGGGCTCTGGACAGCGCCTATCGCACCTGCGCGAAGGAGGCCGACAAGCTCGGCCTTCGGCAGTGGCAAGAGCAGATAGTCCACGGCGACTGGCACCCCGGCAACATGCTCTTCCGCAAGGGCCACGTCGTCGGGGTGATCGACTACGACGCGGCCCGGCTTCAGCAGCGCGTTATCGATTTCGCCAACGGGGCCCTTCAGTTCTCGATCCTCGGCGGCGGCGAGGATCCGACGGCCTGGCCGGACTACCTCGACCGGACGCGGTTCAAGCGATTCCTCCGCGGCTACGACGCAGCCAATGTGATTTCAACCGCCGAACTGCAGGCCGTGCCGTTCCTGATGTGCGAGGCCATGATCGCCGAAGCGGTCTTGCCGATCGCCGCTACCGGCAGCTTCGGCCGGCTCGACGGGTTCGGCTTCCTCAAGATGGTCCGCCGCAAGACCGACTGGATCCTCGCCCACGCCGGCGAACTGGTCAACGTCCTGGCGGACTAGTCAGTTCGTGTCTTCCTGGCCCTTATTCCACACCCCCTCCATCGTCCTTTGCCCATGCGGGCAGAGTTGAAGTATCCGGCACTGGCCACAGATCGGTCGGGCGGCCTTGCACACGGCCCGGCCATGGGCTATCAGCAGCACGTGCATGGCGTAGCGGTCGCGCGGCTGTATCAGAGGCCCAAGCACCTCGTGGGCCATTGCGAAGGAGACCTTCTCGTCCAGCACGCCCAGCCTGCGGGCGATGCGGAGAATGTGGGTATCGACTGGAAACACCGCCCGGCCCATTGCGAAAAGCAGCGTGCATAGTGCCGTCTTCGGCCCGACGCCCTTAAAGGCCGTCAGCGTGCGGAAGGCTTCGCCGTCATCCATCTCGGCCAGGAAGTCCAACTCGATTCGCCCGCGGCGTCGCCGGATCTCGCGGAGAGTGGCCTGGATCCGGGGTGCCTTGGTCTTGGCCAGGCCGCTGACGCGGATGCACCGCTCGACCTGCCCTGTCGGCGCGTCGGCGACGGCATCCCAGGTAGTCATCTTCCGAATCAGCCTTTCGTAGCCGGCCGAACTGTTGGCGTCGTTGGTGTTCTGCGAAAGGATCGTCGCCACGAGCACTCCCACGGGATCCTGTCGCCCGGGACGCCGTCGCGGGCCGTATAGCCGGCGCAGAATCGGCAGCACGCTCCGCAGCGGGCTCGCCGAGCCGCCCGTTCCGCCGGCCGGGCCGGGTTTGGGGAGCTGGAGGTTTTCCCTTCTTCGCATTCTAAAAGCCTTTCAAAAAACTTACTGACATGATAGCATTAACGGGCATGGTGCCCTAGCCTTGGCTGGGGCATACTGCTTTTGAGAACGAATGCGGAACACAAGCGTTTCCGCGCCGCGCGGCCGCCGGACATCGGCGGATTTGCGCAGGGACGACGGCCTATGCGAATATTGCTCATTCAGCCGGACTACCAGATCGCCGGGTTCGGCTTTCGCCTCGCGGCCATGCCCGAGCCGCTGCACCTGGAAGTCCTGGCCGGCGGCCTGCCGGACCACGACGTTCGCATTCTGGACATGCGAATCGAAGCCAACCTGATGAGCATGCTGGAGGAGTTTCAGCCGCACCTGGTTGGCGTAACGGCACTTACGACGGAAGTATACACCGCCCGAGACGTGCTGCTGGCAGTGAAGAACTACTCCGAGGAAATCTTCACCGTCGTCGGCGGTCATCATTGCACGCTCATGCCTGAGGACTTCCAGATTCCCCAGGCCGACGCGATAGCCATCGGCGAGGGCGAGTTGGTCCTTCCGGCGCTGATCGAAGCCCTTTCCGACGAGCGCAGCCTGGCTCAGGTGCCGAACCTCATCTGGCGCAACCGCGACGGACGGTTCGTCCGCAACATCCGGGACGTGGGGGCCGAGCGGTCGATGGACAGCCTCCCGCTGCCGCGGCGCGACCTGGTGAGCCAGTACAGGGAGGACTACTTTTTCCTTTTCGACAAGCCCGATTCGTCCGTGGCCGCCAGCCGGGGCTGCCCGTTCAAGTGCAACTTTTGCAGCGTGCATGAGTTCTACGGCGGTCGGACCCGGCAGATGTCGGCCACGAGGGTAATGGAAGAGATCCGCGCCGTCAATACGAAGCACATAACGTTCGTCGACGACAACTTCCTGATGAATCACCGCCGCGAGAACGAAATTGCCGACCTGATCCGTAGCGAAGGGCTCGACCTGAGCTTCTCGATGGAGGCCAGGTCGGACTCGATCGTCCGGCACCCCGAGCTGGTGGAAAAGTGGGTGGGCACCGGTCTGTACGCCATGCTGATGGGCTTGGAGGGCGCCACCGAGGAGGCCTTGGCCAACGTCAACAAGGGCACCAAGTTGGAGACCAACGACGAGGCCATACGCATCCTCAAGGCTAACGGGGTAATCATCTGGGGCGCATTCATCGTCGACCCGATGTGGTCGGTCGACGAGTTCAAGAAGCTCGATGAATACGTTCACCGGATGGAGATCACCCACACGCAATTCACGGTGCTCACGCCGCTTGTGGGCACGCAACTATACCGCGAGCGCTTCAACGAGTTGCTGACGTACGACTACACCTGCTACGACACGCTGCACGCAGTGACGCCGACTAAGCTGCCGCGGACAGAGTTCTACAAGCACTTTGCCAACCTCTACAAGCAGACCGACCTGGGCCCCTACTACGACCTGGTCCGGGCCGGCAAACTCAGCATCGAGGACTGCCGCCGCGGCAAGCGCATGCTCGACGCCATGAGTCACTGGGAATACTACCTGGACAAGGACCCCGTGCTGGGCACCGTCCGGTCGAAGTCCGAGGCCCTGCCCGGCGCCCTCGCGGCCTACCAGAGATCCGCCCGGGCCGCACAGTAAAGGAAAAAGGGGGCATCGGATGGCATCTAAATGGGCAATCTGGCCGGGGGCGATACTGCTGGCCGCCACAGCGGCCGCGTGCTCGGCCCTGGCGGTCGACGCCAACTCTCAAGGCCCGGCCGGGCCCGTCATCGCGTACGGCAAGGGCCGGCTGCTGTGCCTGCTGGCCAACAGGAAGATCAGCGAAAGCAGCGGCCTGGCCGCAAGCCAGAGGACTGCCGGCCTGTTCTGGACCCACAACGACTCCGGCGGCAGGCCCGAGTTGCACGCCTTCGACCTTGGCGGCAGGGACCTGGGGACATGGCAAATCCAGGGCGCCGTCAACCGCGACTGGGAAGACATCGCCTCCTTCAGCATAAACGGCAAGAGTTGGCTGCTGATCGCCGACGCGGGCGACAACGGCCGCAGGCGCAAGACCTCCCGCCTCTACGTAGTGCCCGAGCCGCGGATTGACCCCAACCACCCCGCGCCCACAGGCAAGGTCGACGTCGCCATTACAATTGACTTCGTCTACGACGACGGCTGTCAGGACTGCGAAGCCGTCGGCGTGGACCCCAACAGCCGGACCATCCTGCTGATCTCAAAACGCGGCAAGCGGACGGTCTACGAGTTGCCCTTGCCGGAGCCTGAAAAGGCCCCGGATAAGCCGCTGACGGCCAAGGCCATCGCCAAGCTCGACCTCGGCATGGTCGTGGGGATGGACGTCTCCCCCGACGGCCTGCGGGCAGTGGTGGCGACCTACTGGCACGCCACCGAGTACGCCAGGGCCCCCGACGAGACCTGGTCCGCCGCTTTCGCCCGCCGCGGCCGACGAATCCGCCTGCCGGGCCGACGCCAGGGCGAGGCCATCTGCTTCGGACCCGACGGCAAGACGATCTACCTGACCAGCGAAGGTTCGCCCTGCCCCCTGCTGGAAGTCCCGCTGGCCCCCACAAAAGCCGGGACCGATGCCCGGTAGCCCAAGACCTGCTCGCTGAAGCCGAACAGGCCGGAAGCGAATCGGCGTGCGGGTCCGGATCGGCGAACGCACCTGCGCCCTCGCTCGAAAGCTACCATCTTGATCTTCCCCCATCGACCCCGTAGGATGCCAAGTCGGATTCGGAGATTGCCAAGATGACAGATGATGGTCTGACGATGGGCGTTGCGATGGTCGGCTGCGGGACGGTCGGCTGTGCGACGGCCACGCTGCTCACAAGGGACGCCGAGCTTCTGACCGCGAGATGCGGATTGGCGTTGCGGCTCAAGCACATCGTCGACGTGGACTTCACCGACGCCCGCAAGGCCGGCCTGAGCGAGGAGC